>CAYWLQ010000060.1:0-28935 GCA_964458775.1 uncultured Myxococcales bacterium
GGATATAGCTGAAACATGCATGATTGCCCACTTTCGGTTCAAAGTGAAATCTGTTTAGTCCGGCATTTATGTCTGATTTTTCTAGTTTAATGCAGTGTTTTCTTATTTTTCCAAACAATTCATCGCTCGAAGGTATTTTGTGACTGCTTAGAACTTTTTCATTTTTCTTCAATTGTACAAGATACTCCGCATCATCATTGGCCGCAAACTCTATTCCTCCTGCGTTTATCGGTAATTCCAAGGCAAAGACCATCGGCTTTTTGTAATACATCATATTCTCCTTGGAACATGAAGAGCCGATTGGAAAGCGAGGATTTTCGTAATGTTTAATGCTTTGCAGATTAACTGTTTTTTTAGGCGGTATGAGTTTTATTTTGGGAATAAGATTGTCATAAACACCCGTGTTCATTTTCCAGATATTAGAGAAACGTTGCCTGTTCCAAAGCTCACCGGCTATAATATTATTAAGCACTTCGTAATATTTTTTGAAATTATCCTCTTTAATAGAGTTAACACCGGTCTCTAATGTCTCTTTGTATCCCGCAGGAATGTGCTTGGGATAGTGACCGGGACGCCATCCTTCGGTTCCTTTACATTGCAAACGTGCCAGCAAAGCATCGGTTATTCCCAGTGTGTCAAAAATGTAGATGCCCGGACCTGCATAATATCCCAGAAAACCGACACCTCCTGCTTCAATAAAGGTTTTGTTTTGTCTGTTCAATTCACTTGCATAGTTTTTTCGGCCGCAGTCAGTTAAACCGTCCTTTAGTCTATCTGAGAACCACCCGGCACAACCGTACCAAAAACCTCTCTCGTCAGCTATTCCGTGTTTGTCAATAAGGTCTCCCCATGTCTTTCTGTTCTTTCCAAAGTCAGGGCCGCTGAAAACGGTGGGGTGCGGAGACAAAAACCCGACTATTAGCGATGCAGCGACGGCCGGTATAAATATCTTTAACGACAGGTTTTCAAAAAAACGAACCAAAAGATATACTGCGAAAAAAAACGGGACTGCAAAAAAACGTCCGGACATAAAGTCGCCGCCTATATAGATGATATAAATTATATATAATAGAACCCCTATCGACAAAGGAGCATATTTTCTTGAACGAGGAAAAACTGTGCTTAGCATACCTGCTGCTATGGTTGACAGCGTAATCGGATCGACTTTAATACTATCCGCTAAATAAAAGAGTCCTTGTTCAAAAATCATAGACTTCGGGAGTCCGTGACCCAGTTTTACGAAAGCGGTATTGGGTGCAAGAAAACCGTAATAGAATAACGAAAAAATGTGCCATAGCAATAGAGGAGAGGCTATCGCTATAGACATTAGAAAAAATTTAGCACTGCGATATTTTAGAGCAATTACAATAAGAGTGGGTATAAAAAGCAAGATGCAATCTGTTCTAGTAAGGGCCACAGCTACAGAAACTGCAACGGCTGCGTACGCACGGTTTTTTGTTAATTCTGATTGGTAAACAAACTTAATAAATAGAGCTGACAGAAAAAAAATCATCGGTTGCTCTAATCCGGAAGTTGAGTAGTCTACAAAGCTTCTGGACATTATGAACAGAGACATAGGGAGCAACAAAACATGAGGTTTAAATTGTGCTGTTGATATTAAAATGAGTATAGCAGCAGAGCAAAGTACCATCGAAGCAATAATTACGGTTACAAAGGGTTCTTTGGTTATTGCATACAATGCGGAAAGAAAGAACATCCACAAAGGATGCGTGTATACCTGTACTCTTTCACTGACATTCCAGGTAAGGCCAAAGCCGTTTATAAAATTGTCAACAGTTCGTAATGTAATAAATGCGTCATCACACATCCATGCCGTGCGAAATAAGACTATGATATATAAAATGAACAATAGCAAAAAGGGCCAATGTCTTATTATCTTTTGAAAATAATTAATAATTGTTTGCTGTTCGAGAATTGGCTTCATGACTTATCCTTATAACATAGAGCAAAAAAACTGATTCTCTGTAGATGAACTAAGTGCACGCAAAACTTTACACAACACATTTGAGGCAATCAGAACTTTTTTTTAATAACATAGGTCAGGAATGCACAAAAGATAATTGTCAACATCCTGATTTAACAAAATAAGTTACAGCACAGAGCTTCGAGAAGAGTATTGCTTAGTAGAAACTATTTGAACTTTCAATTATAGAAAAGAGGGGCTGTTTGAAAGCTTGAGGAGAAAAAAATGAACAGAAATGATTTGGTTCGCTATCTCAATGAGCGTCTTGAGATTTCATCATTCAAAGATTCGTCGATAAACGGATTGCAGGTAGAAGGAAAAACAGAAATCAACAAGATTGCCTTGGTTACGGACGCTGCTTTAAAGCTTTTTGAAAGAGCGGCCGAAATGAAATGCGATATGATCATCGCTCATCACGGTATGATTTGGGGAGGTTTATCTTCGATAACCGGAAGAATTTATCAGCAGATTAAGTTATTATTGGATAACGGCATAAACTTATACGCATCCCATCTTCCTTTGGATGCCCATCCGGAATTGGGTAACAATGCCGCTTTAGCCAAGCTTGCTAAACTGGAGAATACAAAACCGTTCGGTGACTATCACGGGCAATTTTTGGGTTTTTCGGGAAGTTTTAAAAATCCGATTACTCCGTCGGAACTTGCAATAATCTTTAAAAACGAACTCGGCAAGGAGCCCATGGTTTTGCCTTTCGGCAAAGAAAAAATCAAAACAGCAGGAATAATTTCCGGAGGAGCTTCCGGATCTCTACAGGAGGCAATCGATTGCGGTTTGGACTGCTTTATTACAGGTGAAGGGAAACACGAAAACTTTCACTTAGCTCTTGAAGCAAAAATCAATGTAATTTATCTCGGTCATTATCACTCAGAGACCTTGGGTGTAAAAGCAGTAGGAGAGGAACTTAAAACAAAATTTGGAATAGATTGCATTTTCATAGATGAACCCACTGTTTTTTAGAGTTTTCCTAAAAAAACTATTATAGTGCCGTTCTACAAACATCGGATATGCATATAACGTCCGCTGTTTTTTTAAGGAGATATAACTCAATGCCAAAAACACATTTATTAGTATTCACTGCTATCATTACTGTTTCTTTTGCGTTCGGATGCGCTAAGAAAAAGGAGGCACCGACAGATCAAGAAAAGAAAACAGAAGAAACAAATATAGCAGCAACCCAAACAAAAACCGAAACCCCAAAAGAGCCCGAAAAACCTAAGCCGCGGCCTACCTTGGTAAAACTCTCGGCGTCTCACATTTTGGTTATGCACAATGAATCTCAGCGAAAACCGCCGGAGATTACGCGAACCAAGGAAGAAGCTTTGGCAAGGACCAAAGAGGCTCTGGCAAAAATTAGAGGCGGAGCTGATTTTGGTGCCGTAGCAAAAGAATATTCAGATTGCCCCTCAAAAGAACAAGGCGGAGATTTGGGGGTTTTTCCTTCTATCAGAATGGCGCCTGAGTTTTCTAATGCGACAATTGCCCTAAAAGAAGATGAGATTTCCGAGCCGGTTGAAACAGATTTTGGATATCATATTATTAAAAGACAAAAAATAGAAGAGGTACGCGCCCGCCATATATTGATCATGCACAACGAAGCAGACAGAAAACCGCCTGAGATTACCAGAACAAAAAAAGAAGCTGAAAAGCTGATCAAAGAAATAGAAAAGAAAGTTAAAGCCAAAGACGCGGATTTTGAGGCAATCGCCAAAGAATACTCGGATTGCCCCTCGAAAAATCGGGGAGGGGATTTGGGAGCTTTTACTAGAGGCCGAATGGCACCGCCGTTTGAAAAGGCCGCTTTTGAATTAAAAGAAAACGAAATCTCCGGTGTTGTTGAAACCGGTTTCGGCTATCATATTATTCAGCGTCTTCCAATGCCGTAATGTTCCTGTTTGGCAAACCCTTGTTGCGTATTTTAGGTCAAACCGCATTATTGTCGGTGTCGGCTGTTGTCTTCATGTCATGTGCCGGTGTCACATACCCTAAACATGGAAAAAATACGGTTAACATTTCATTTGTCATGGAAGGTGTACCGCGCAGACTTTCAGAATATCGAGGAAAACCTGTTATGTTGGTATTAATGCGCACATCAGAAGTGGTAAGTCAGATTTACATGAGCAGGCTAAAAGAAGCGATTGAAACAAGTCCGCCAAAAGCAAATCTAATTGTCCTAACAGTTGAGCCTTCTGAATCACCGTTTGTTGAAGAATATCAAGAACTCGAAAAACTTCCGTTTCCCATCGGTGTGGCCGAACCCGGTCTTGTACAAGGAGAATCAGCCTTCGGTCTAATCTCAGGAATACCGTTTACATATTTTATAGACGCAAACGGGATAATAGTTTCTTCGCAACCGGGGGTTATTGAAACCGATGATCTTTTAAAAATGATGAAAAAGTGGGGTGCCTAGGCAAGGGCTATGATGTCTCTAAAAAAACAAACCAAGAAAAGCCCGTTGTGTATTGCGGCACTTGCGGCTTGCATCGCAGAGGGTGCTGTTGCCGGCGCGGGTTCTTGTATGTCAGGAGGAGGCGTTGCGGCGGCTTTATTGGGATTTGTTAGCGGCTTTGTTATAACCGGCACGGTTTTTCTTCCCTTTGCATTTCTTATCCAATGGACTAATCGTCAACTTTTTGCAATTGCTTTGAAACGTGCTGTTAAAAAAGGCATTGGCGGTCCTAGCGCGAATGCTACGCTCGCTATGTTGGGACTGGCAGCAATATTTGTTTTTGGATTTTGGATGTCGGCTATTGCAGGAGAGAAAATTCTGCAAAACATGTCCGCCAGATTCGGCTCTATTATTATTGTAGCTGTGTTTATCGGAGCGTCGACGGCAGCATATATTTTATATTCTTTTATTGTCGTAGGAATTTCGCGAATAAGCCTCGAAATAGGGAAAAGAGCAAAATTTTTCTCTAAGATTCATTCTCAAACACTCTTTTTTGCTATTACCGCTCTACTGACAGTTTTTCTTTCAGTGCTATTTTTACCTGTGGAATGGCTGTTTGTACCCGCTGCTACAATGGTCGGTTTTCTTTTGCAGAGCGTTCAGTCGGTAAAGAGAAAATGGGACCTCCTGTTTTCTAGAAAGGGTATTTATGTAGCTTCTCGTTTGCTTGTACTATTTTGTCTGTGCGGTGTTTTTCTACTCGAACTGTTGCCGGTTTCTTCTCGTTCTTCTCTGCTCTATCGAGCGCCCTATGCCGGTTCTATTTTAGGAATGGGTCAAGCTCTCTGGGATTTTGATAAGGACGGTTATTCGCCCTTCTTTTTGGGAGGTGATTGCAACGACTTCAATCGACACATCAATCCCGGAGCTAAGGACATACCTGACAACGGCATTGATGAGAGCTGTTCCGGAAGAGACTCAAAAGCTTATACACCGCCAAAGCCTCCTAAATATAAACGTCCTGAGAGTTTTTCAAAAAGAATGAACATGGTTTTTATTATGCTGGATGCTCTCAGGCCTGACCATTTACATTTTAACGGCTATCATCGCAAGACTGCCTCTACATTGGAAGGTTTTGTTAAAGAGTCAGTGCACTTTAAAAATGCTTTTACGCCTTGTCCCAGAACACAAGCTGTTCTACATTCCATCTTTTCCGGTTTAGATCCGAGGACAGCAATATCTTCAAAACTAAAAGCAAAAAGAAAAAAATCCGGTTTCCCATCTGTTACAATACCAAAGCGACTTACAGATCTCGGATACAGTACAAGCGGTTTTACTATATCATATGTTATTCATCGTTATAGTAATACCGGAGAAGGTTTTCAATTTTGGAAAACTCCATGGAACGCTGATGACTGGCGTAAAGTTCAAATAGATGCGGCCAGTCGAACGTCAAAAGCTGTACTTAAGTATTTATCCTCCATTAAAGATGACGGCAAAGCCCCCTTTTTATTATTTGCGCACTATCAATGCGCTCATGACCCTTACATAAAGCGTAAACCATGGGATTTTGGAAACAACAAAATCGATTTATATGACAGTTCCATTGCTTACTGCGACAATGAACTAAAACCCGTTTTGCAAGCGCTGAAAAAACGAAAAGATAAAGATAATACGGCAATTGTTATTTTTTCTGATCACGGAGAGCTTTTTTCGGAGCACGGATATTATGCCCACGGCAATTCATTGTATGAACCTGATATTCGAGTATTTCTTGCAGCTAAATTTCCAGGGATCTCTCCAATGACCGTCAATACACCGGTATCTCTAGTCGATCTTGGCAGCACAATGGCTGATTTGGCCGGGCTTTCTTTAAAAAAGAGTCATGGAATAAGTCTATTGGCCCATATCACTTCACAAAAACCCAATTTGCGTCGAACACTTTTTTCTTATACCGATCTAAGGAAGGGCAGCATAAAAAGGGATGCCTCTGCGATAATCGATTTTCCATACAAGCTAATTGTAGACAGAAAAGCAAACACAGAGGAACTGTTTAACATCGTCAAGGACCCAAAAGAATCAAAAAACCTTATCGATAAGGAAACAGAAAAATATACTGATATGATAGAACAGCTTGAAGCTTACGAATCTTTTGTTAGAGAGTAAAAGGTGTCTGACTGAACTCATGATTTATGAAAAGCATCCGGTTTTTCAAGTTTCTAAGCAGTTTCCATCTCAAAACGCAGCAAAGTAGGCAAATTGATGTAGGGTATGATTTTATTCCATGCCGCAAACCCACATAATCTATGAGTCTGATTCTGAGCGGCTAACAGTTAGCTCATCCGTTGTCGGCTCGGATGTGGATTCTTTTGCTTCTGATAGACGTCGGGCTTTCTCAAGTGCATAACAAGCCTTACAAAAAGCAGGTTTATCATCTTCCGGCAGAAAAGGAACCATGGTTTCAATACCGCAGGAAGAGCAAGTAATAGAAAACAAGGGCTTTTCATCTTTGTACTTTGTAGACATGTCCTGAAAACCGGGGGCTCTGTATTCTTCTCTGATATTTATCGATGCTAACTCCGAAAATCCGGGAGCTCTATATTCTTCTTTGGGGTCGATGCTCTCGTATTCTCTAAAGCCGGGCGAGCGATACTCTTGATCGGGCTTTATAACATCCAATTCCCTAAAGGCCGGTGAGCGATACTCATTCAATCGGGGTTGTTTCTCATTTAAGCCCGGAGATCTATAATCACTTTGTCGATGACGATAATTCTTTGCTCCCCTAATTTTTTGATGAGCAGGGGCACTCCTTTCAAAAGCAGGAGATCTATAAATGCCGTCATCTTTCGGTCTTCGTTGACTTTTTTGTGCGTTGCGACATGTTTTGCACCTCTTGGGTTCGGCCGTCAACTGTTTGGAAGCATAGAATTCCTGTTCTCCGGCTGTAAAAACAAACTCTTCCCCGCATCGGGCGCAAATTAGTTTCTTATCTTCGTAAGATGTCATTTAAATATCCAATTTCAACAGTATAAGGCCTTGCAACCTTATACAAGGCACCTTTTTCCGCCGCAAACGGTATATTCGAGCTGTTTTCTTGTCAAGCAAAGGGTTTAGAGACTAAATTCACGTTTATGTTGAGCATAATTAAATTTCTATCTCTAACCTTATTTATCGCAATAGGCGGATATTTTCTTTTAGGCATCTCACTAGGTGAAAAAACCCTTTATCAACACATTGATAGAATTTTTCATACAGAAGAAGCTTTAGAATTAAAAGAGGAACTCGGAAAAAAAGTAGACAATGCAGCCTTGGAAATAAAAGAAAAAGCTACCGAATTAGCGGTAGACCGCATTGAAAAAGAAATAGACAACAAAAAGCAAAAAGATGAAATTAAAGACAAAAGTCCTATTGAACCTCCGATAACAAAAAAAGACAAACAAGATAACAAAGCTGACGATAGAGCTGCGTTGGAGAGTCTTATTAAAGAGAAGCTCAAAGAAACCCTCTAGAACAATAGTGATAATGCAAAAAAGAACATTGCCTAACCGTCCTATAAAAGTTGCTGTACAAGGAACAGGAAATTGGGGGAGGAATTTTGTCAGGGTGCTCAGAGATCTTGAGGAATTTTCTCTTACCTGGCTGATTGATCCTAATACTGAAGCTTTGACGGCAGCTTCCTTAATTGCTCCTCAGGCTAATACTGCTTTATGTATCGAAGATACCGGTCTTGATTTTGATGCTGTCGTAACTGCCACACCGGCATCTTGCCATGCAGAACATGTCTTATTTTTGCTCAATAGAAAAAAACATGTGTTGACCGAAAAGCCGGCTGCTCTGTGTGAAGAGGATGCCGATGAATTAATACAAGAGGCTGTTAAAAACCGAGTTGGTTTTATGGTCGGACATCAGTTGCTGTTTCATTATGTCTTTGTTCGTTTACAAGAATGCATAAAAGAAGGTCTAATCGGCAAGGTTCTTGGTATATGTTGCAATCGAGTCGGTCCGATAGATTTTAACAAGGAACCCGGGATAATTTGGGCTTACGGTCCCCATGATGCGGCCATGACAACCGCAATTCTTGGAAATAGTTTTAATAATATTCATCTTGAAACAGTCCGATGGGAAGCTAACCGTTTAACCGAAGCCAAAATACATTTAGCTTATCCTGATAAAGTCTTTGCTGACATATCTCTGAGAGCCTCATCAAATGAAAGAATAAGAGAATTTAGAGTAATCGGAGAATCGGGAACTCTGGTTTTTGATGACAGTATTCCGCCGGGAAAGCTTTTTCTTTTCAAGGATTCTGAAACTGCGATTTTTCAGAATATAGAGGTTCAAGAAGAACCCTTAAAAGCAGAATGCAAACACTTCGCATCTGTAATACGAAGCCTGCAAGAGCCGATTACAGGAAGCAGCCATGTTAAAACCGTCACAAAAATTCTAGCTGAATGTCACAGGCAAGCTTCTGAAAGAGGTCAAACTTCTTAAAAAAAACGCAGGTTGTTCAGAAACCGGCCGCGCCCACGAGGGGACGCGGTCAGGATGAACGACTGCGTCGTTAAGCCCGGAGGGCTTGGGACTTCTTGTCTGTTTTTTTTGCCGCTCTTTCTATTTTTCGTAGCGGTTAATGGTAAGATACAGCTAAAGAACTTAACCTTAAACAACCGTCGGTTAAATTAACAGGTTTTCAGGTTTTTGTTAAATTGCAGTTCATGATATATTAATCTCAATGAATAAAAAGAATCAGAAACAATCTTCAATTGAGGCAGTACCTCTCAAAACAGCAATCACAGCTTTGGTTATTCCTGTTGTGATTATGTGGGTTGTCGAAATAATAGATCGATTGCTCTTTGTTGTCGATTTGGATCAATTCGGTATTTCTCCTCGAACCATGCAAGGTTTATACGGCATATTCTTGTCACCGTTTTTACATGCAAGTTTTGCGCATACCGCAGCCAATACTATTCCTTTCGGTGTTCTCGGGGGTTTTGTAATTCTTAGGGGATTGAAACGTTTTATACTTGTTTCTTTGCTTGTCTGTTTGATCAGCGGTCTTGGAACATGGCTGATAGGCGGAAGCAATACTGTTCATGTTGGAGCCAGCGGGGTTGTTTTCGGATATTTGGGTTTTATAATGGGAACAGCAATTTTTGAACGTAGCTTTGTTTCTATTGTATTAGCAGCAGCAGCAGCCGGTTTGTATGGCGGAATTATATTCGGTGTTTTGCCCGGACAATTGGGAATTTCATGGGAAGCCCATCTCTTCGGTTTTATCGGCGGTATTATTGCAGCCAAATACTTTGCAAAATTTGACCGCAAACGTTCTCAATCTACAAGTGAAAGGTCACTTAACGGATAACTCATACAAGCATGAATTCGTTTTGCCTTGTCATTCGGTTTTGTGCCGTCAAGATTTTCGGGAACAAAAACATTTCCCGATACCAATTCCACCTTGCAGGCATCACAGACACCTGATCTGCAATGCGCTGCGGGGCGAAGACCGGCGCGTTCCAAGCTGCTTAGCAAGGGAATACCTGCATGAGCCTTTATAGGACGATCTACTCCAGGATACTTAATCCAAAAAGAAGCGCCGCTTGTCACTGTTTTGGGCCAATGCATTTCTTGGGTAATGTCAGATGGCGGACCGAATGCCTCCATCCGAATGCGTGACGGTGAAATGCCAAGAGAGATTAGTGCTTTGGTTAATGAACGATACAGAGGTCGTTGAGCGCAGAGAAAAAAACTCTGTTCTTTAAGAGATTCAATAGAGAAATAGCGGAGGAGAGTGTCAATATTAATGCGGCCGGTTTCCCCCTTCCAATCCGCAGGAGCGGCTGAAAGCACAGGAATAATAGTCAGCCAATCGCAATGCTCGGCCAAACCCATTAAACGATCGTGAAAAATAATGTCCTGTTTATGCCGCGATCCGAAAAACAATGTCATTTTTTTTGGATGTCGGCCCTGTTCATGGTTAGCGAGCATACTCATAAACGGAGTAATACCGCTACCGGTAGCTATGCCGATGACCTCCTGGGTATCTCGAAAAGGATTAAACGAGAATTCACCGAAGGGTCCTGTCAGCAGCACGCTGTCGCCAATAGAAAGATCCTTTGTGAGAAAAAGAGAAACATCTCCATCAGATTTGTATTTTACGGTAAAATCGATATGTCTTTTTTCAGACGGCGGAGAAGAGGCGCTGTAAGCTCGACTTGTCCAAGTGCCGGATCGGAATACGCTTATGCTGAAATACTGACCGGCAACAAAGGGTGGCAGCTTTCCGGATGCTGCTTTGAAACGCAAAGTTAAGGTGTCGGAGGTTTCGGGTATTCGTTCAGCAAGAACAATCTTCAGCTTGTCTGCGCGAAATCGGCAAACAATATTGGGTACAGATAATGTCGATAGATTATCCTGGTATTTTATATTGTTTTTATCTTTTGCAAATTTAGCACCGAGGGTCTTTTTCACCTGTACGGCGTCTTTTATAATGAGACCCATTCCTCTAAACTTCCTGGCCGCTATGCCTAGAGGTTTTTCCTGAAGGGATCGTCTGTTATTGGTTGCAGGCTGTGTTTCTACTCCCGATGCTATTTTTTCTGCAATAACTGATTTGGCAGCATTCATACCCGAAGCGATAACAGCCTGAAAACCGCCTCCCGGACGAGTCCAGGCTCCTGCCCAATAGAGTCCCGGAACAGGACTTTTGTTTTCTAAGCGAAAACCTGGGTTTTGTAACGGAGTATTTGCAAACCCATATACCGCTCCTCCTGGATTGCCTGTGTATCGCATGTTTGTTATGGGGGTTGAGATTGCAACAGTTTCTATAGCTGAGGATATCTTTGGGTATACCTTAAGGGCAGCATCTAGTATCCATTCAGTCATTTGATTTTTGATTTCAATATATGAATCAGGAGACATTTTTTCCCAAAGTTTACCGTCCGAAAGGGCCGTCAGGGTTATTTGACCGGCGCCGTCAGGAGCTGCGTGCGGATTGTTTAAGTCGTATGCGCAGAGAGTAAGATTTCTCGGTGCTGTCAGTTCTAGACAACTTTGATATTGGCTGTCTAGGTCCATATCTTTATTAATAACAACCTCGTAGTCTCTAATATCGAGCGACGCTGACGGAGTAGAAAGACCTAGATATAGGTTTACGGTACTGAGACTTGGAGGTGTTTGCATGAGTCGTCTGCGCAGACTTTCCGGAACAACAGCAGGATCTGACAAAAGGTTCAAGGTGCTAAGCGGATTAGAGTTAGAAATGATTGTGTCCGCAATAAACTGCTCTCCTTGTGCAGTTTCAATGCCCGAAACACGACCGTTTTCAGTGAGAATGCGATTTACTGTTCTGGAGAAAGCAACTGTTCCACCGAACTCCCTAATTGCATCAACAAATGCATTGGAAAGAGATTGCGATTTTCCCTTAATATTTGCAGAGCCGTACAGTAAATGCATATTGAGTCCCACCGCAAACATCAAAAGTGACAATTTGCCGGGAGGAAGAGCAAAGTAGCTCCAAATCTGTGCAAAGGCGAGTTTAGCGAGGGGAGAAGAAAGCTCTCTGTCCAGAAGACTTGATAGCGTAACTCCGGCGGCATGCACCAAGTTAGGAAATCGAGCCAATGTAGGCAGCGCCGCAGTGGAGAAGTTTCCCTCTCTCAACATATCAACCTCAAATCCGATGGTGAGAACTTGGCGAATAATATTCTCTATCCCTCGTGCTTCCTGCGGAAACAATTCGATCAAAGCTTCTTTGTATTCGGAAACACCGGAAGGAATAGTAAAATCCCAGTCAGGCCCGACAGAACGGAATAAATCGTTCATAGGAATAAACTCAACTCGTCGTGCTACATCCATCGACTCCAAATCAAAATACAAAGGCCCCGGTTTTTCGTGAGTTCCGATGCCTGTAAGAGCATGAAGTGACACCTCAAACTCAAACCGATCCCTAGAAAATGTAGTAGCATAACCGCCGGGTTGGGTATGTTGCTCCAGAACAAGAACCGACAATCCGCGCTTGGCCAAAGTTGCAGCAGCAGAAAGCCCGCCCAGTCCGCTTCCTATAATGATTGTTTCGTAATTCTTTTTCATATCCGATGGTATTTATTTTGCGATTCGAACATTAAAAGCCGTTTTTATAAGAGAATATATCGCGAAACACCATATCCGCCGTTCTCTTTTATATTGTAATCTAAATCAGATCGATCCTTTTTTCGGTAAAGAGGGAAAAAACTTACCGGATAAGCAAAATTTTTTATTAGGCCTTGACCAGTTTATGTTGTCTTCATTGTATGATGTTGTACATAAACGGTATGTGTAACACATGTTGTACATTAGTATATTTTTTTATTGCTGAATTTTGTCATACAGTGCGAATATCTAACCGGTTACCAAAAAATCGAAATGCCGGAGCAGGGAGGATGCAATGGGTATGTTTACAGTTCCCAAAGAAGAAATAGACCGATGTATTCAACGGCTTAACGACATCAAAACCGGAAGCAACCGAGAGGTAGTGCTGAAGGAAATTGGGTCGACAATTCTTCAATTGCAAAACGGAAAGTCGTTATATGCAAACATTCAAAAGCTGGTCTACTCAAACAACACGGACCGCGCAATCAAGCTTTTGCGTGCGGCACCCCTTTGGCGCGGAGGCATTTTTAGAATCGGTCGTTTTATCGGAGCAATAACTATCGGCGCATCAGTGTTGTTTGGTATGCCTTTTATGACGCGATGTAACGGTGCCTATGAACCTGCAATGGAGGCGCTCAACGCCTGTCCTCAGGCTGTGGAATTGCTTGGCTCACCGATTACTCAGTCCACGGTGGGTATTGCATGCGGATCCAGCGAAACCTCGGGAAGCTACGGTCGTGCGAGTTGGCAATTCTCTGTGCAGGGAAGCAAGGGTTCAGGCTCATTTCAATTCGCCGGCAGAAATGAAGGACAAGGCTGGTTCTTGGACAATGCTATTTTAACTTCGGGCAATCAAACCGTCTCTGTATGGCCGTGCGGTAACGTTTCAACGCAGTTGATAGGGGCGGTAGTAATGAACGGCGAGGTTGTTTCTGTTCAGGGTACTGCAATTCCTGTAAAGACATCCTGTACTATTACGGTCTCACCTTCACCGCCTCAGGCTGTTCAAAACGGCTATAATTGTCACGTGCAAGTGCAGTGCGGTACTGCTATTATCTATGGATGGGAGGGTTCCGGGTATACGCAATGCCGGGTTTCAAGCGGTGTTGCCACGCGAGCGGATGACACCAAGGGTGCAGCAGCAGGTGATGACCCGATTTTAGCTTTAGACATAGTCAATCAAACCTGCTTGGTTAGAGATGACGGTGCAGCTCCCTATGCGGTTAACATTGTACTAACACCCGCCCCGGCCGAAGTTCCGAAGATTTAGTGGATATTAAACCTCTGTTGTACGCCTCCGCCAAGGCTTCGGCGAGATCATCGACTTAGAAGGTCTTAAACCTCGCCATAGCGCGAAGCGCGACGGCGGGCAGCGACTCCGATCTGCTTGGGAAGGAAAGTGTATTTTGAAAAATCTCTTACTCCCCTAGCAGCGGATCGATCCATTTTTTTGGCGGTTAAAACGCCCGTTTTGGGTAGGAGAGGTACACTGTAAATATAGATCTGAATGGAGGCCTTATATGAAAAATTTGTTATCAGTATTGTTGAGTTTCTTTCTCGCGAGTGCATTTCTCTTGTTTGGGTGCGGGAACGCAGACACCGATGAGGTGGAAGACTCTGATCCCGGAGGTTATGATACTGGCATGGATGCAGATGCAGATGCAGATGCAGATAGCGATGCAGATGCAGATAGCGATGCAGATGCAGACGCGGATACGGATGCAGATGCGGATACAGATGCGGATGCGGATGCAGATGCAGATGCAGACAGCGATGCAGACGCAGATGCAGACGCGGATACTGATACAGACACGGATACTGATATAGACACGGATACTGATACTGATACAGACACGGATACTGATACCGACACTGATACAGATACGGATACTGATACAGATACCGACACTGATACCGACACCGACACTGACACTGATACCGACACAGATACCGACACTGATACAGACACCGACACTGATACAGACACCGATACTGATGCAGACACCGATACTGATGCAGACACCGATACTGCGCCGGATACCGAAATAGATACAGATACAGGTCCATGGTCGCGTGCGGAAAATCCCATCATTCAAACCAACTACACAGCAGACCCTGCGCCGGTGGTGTACGGAGATACACTGTACGTCTACACGACTCATGACGAAGATGTCACGGTGAACGACTTCTACACCATGAACGAGTGGAGGCTCTACTCTACGAAAGATATGGTGAACTGGACGGATCACGGTTCTCCGGCCGACATCCGCACGTTCAGTTGGGGCAGAGACAGCGCCTGGGCAGCGCAGGGCATCGAAAGAGACGGAAAGTATTTCTTGTATGTGCCGTTGAACAACAACTCCGGCTCCAGAATTGGTGTCGCCGTTGCTGACGACCCGGCCGGCCCGTTCACGGATCCACTCGGCAGGCACCTGGCGCAGGGTTCGTCGAGCAACATCGACCCGACCGTCTTCATCGACGACGACGGACAAGCCCATATGTACTGGGGCAACGGCAAGCTCCAGTACGTGAAACTGAACGATGATATGATTAGCTACACGGGAAACATCGAGGTCATCGGCTTGTCCGGCTTTACCGAAGGGCCGTGGCTTTACAAGCGGAACTCAGTCTACTACATGGTCTACGCCGGCATGGGCGGCGGGTCCGAGAAGATCAGCTACGCCACTAGCGATAGTCCAAAGGGACCGTGGAATGTCAAGGGCGACATCATGGATGCGGGACGTACATTCACCAATCACCCCGGCATCGTCGACTACAAGGGGCACTCCTACTTTTTCTATCACAACAGCGCGCTACCCGGTGGAAATAACTACAAGCGTTCGGTGTGCGTGCAAGAGTTCAGCTATAGAGAAGACGGCAGCATCCCGAAACTGTCAATGGACGGCGAAGGACCGGAAGGCATCGACAGGTTAAACCCGTTCGCGCAAGTCGAGGCAGAGACGATCGCCTTTTCCTCCGGTGTCAAGACAGAGAACTGCGACGACACCGGCGGAGGCATGAATGTCACACGAATCAGCGGCGGCGACTACATCAAGGTCAAAAACGTTAATTTCCGGAACGGCGCGGCGTCCTTTGAGGCAAGGGTGTCGGCCTCGAACGGCAACGCGAGCATCGAGCTCCGTCTGGACAGCAAGGACGGCACTTCACTAGGGACATGTGATGTCTCCGGGAAAACGAATTGGACCACAGTAACGTGCCCGGTGAATGGGGAAAGCGGACCGCACGACCTCTTCCTAATGTTCTCCGGCAACGGCGACGATCTCTTCAAATTCAACTGGTGGAAATTCAACGGTCCCGCCTAACACATGAAGTATATTTTGTGTCTTGAGATTGTCCGCCTCCGCCAAGGCTTCGGCGAGATTATCGACTTCTAAAGTCAAAAACCTCGCCATAGCGCAAAGCGCGACGGCGGGCAGCGATAAATCGTTACAGCTTTAGTACCGGGGAATCTTAGTGCAGATACTGTATATGCGCGACGGCGGGCAGCGATAAATCGTTACAACTTATTATTGACTAACTTCGATAGGCTTTGCACTACGGCATGGTTTAGGTGATGTCCAGGTCGCTTCATTTTTATTATTGCTCTAGGAAGTGCTCCTAATAAAAACAGGTCTCCTATTATATCTATTATTTTGTGCCGAGCGGGCTCGTCATAGGAGTTTTGTTCTTTGGGATTTAGAGGACCTTTGGGCCCCAATACCAGTGCGTTGTTTAGGTTTCCTCCTTTTATCAGTCCTGATGATCTTAGTTTTTCTACTTCGCTTTCAAATACAAAAGTTCTTGCCGATGCTATTTCCTCAAAATTTTCTACTGTCGGATGGAATCTCTTTTTTATCATTCCCATGGATACTTGAGATAAATCCAGCTCAACTTCTATGTAGGCTTCTTCTTCTTTGTCGACGGGAATAATCTCAGCAACAGAGTCTTTAGAATTAATAATCGCTTTTTCCTTTACAGGTATAAGCTCAGGCTTTGTACAACACTGTGCAAAAGCTTTTTGCATAAGCTCAAACCATGTTGACGAACTTCCGTCCAAAATAGGAATTTCGGGTCCGGACACTTCTATGTACAAATCTTTTTGATTTAGCATTGCGGCGGCCGCCAGCAAATGCTCTGTGGTTTGAATTTTTGCACCGTTGAAAAGCAAATTTGTATTTCGTCGGGATTTAAGATCCAGCGATTGGACACACGCAGGAATTCTTCTGTTTTGGGAAATAAATACTATTCCTTTATCTTTAGTATTTGGATGCACTCTGACATTGGAACAAACACCGGTATGCACACCTATGCCGCTTATCTCAAACGACGAGAGCATATTTATTTGGTGTTAACAATAACGGGCATAAAAGCCAGAACTCTATTATCTATCAATAGAGATGTCATCGAAAGTGCGGCTTGTCCTGCCGGAAAACTTTTTATCGCTTTGGCTGCATAAGATGCTTGGGTATCTCCCAGTGCTTCACTCAATAGGTCCATTATATTTTTCGGTGCAGGCTCAATTTCAACAGGAATTCCGGCCGGAACCTTTGCGAGTTCTTTTGCTCTGCTAATTGAGTCATCAAGACTGCCCATTCGAGTTATCAAGCTGTGTTTTTCTGCTTGCGTACCTGTCCAAACTCTTCCTTCTGCAGCTTCTAAAACCTTATCTCGGTTAAGTCCTCTTGCTTCTACTATGCGGTCTACGAATAAGTTGTATGTGCTCAGCATCATTTTTTCAATTGCTGCTCTCTCGTCCTGATTGAAAGTCGAAAAGGGACTACTAAGTGCGGCGCGAGATCCTGTTTGTATTCTTTCTGTCTTAACTCCCAGTTTGTTTGCAGCTTCAGAAAAGACAAACTTTCCTCCCCATACTCCTATGGAACCGGTAAGAGTTGCAGGTACAGAAATAATCTCAGTCGCTGCCGACGCTATATAGTATCCTCCGGATGCCGCTACATCTCCAAGTGATGCAACAACAGGCTTTTTGGCAGCAAGCGCGCGAACAGCGTGCCAAATATTATCAGATGCTAATGCGCTGCCTCCGGGACTGTCTATTCTTAAAACAACAGCTTTGACGGAATCGTCCCTAGCCAACTTGGCAAGAGTTTCGTTTAATTCTAAGTCGTAAACATTTTCGGCACCTGACATAAAGTCATTGCCCTTGCCTCCCATAATTGAACCGATTACAGGAACAAGAGCTATTCTTTCTGTTTTCTTAACATTGGTCTCTTCGCTCTTTCCTCCAAACATCTTCAGCAGTTCTCCAAATGAAAGCTGCTTTGGCGGTGTTTTGCCGTATCTATCCTCAACTTCACCGGGATACTTGTCTCTAAGAATGTCCAGATATGTCGACAAAGGACTAATCTCATCAACCAATTTTGCAACTAAACACGCTGATGAGTCATGCGGGCCTGTATCAATCAATCGCTGAACTTCATCAGAAGACAGCTTGCGACCGCTTGCTATTCCATCTACAAAAATACGATGCAGCTCCCTGAGCATAGCCTCTGCAGCCTGCTTTGACTCCGGTGACATATCATCTCTAACCAAGGGTTCCATTGCATCTTTGTATTTCCCAACATGCAACATATCAGCTGCAATGCCGAGCGAAGCTAAAAATTCCCTTACAAACAAAGGTTCAGCCGATAACCCCAACGCTTCAACACCTCCGGCAGGACTGACAAGAATCTTTGGACATCCCGAAGCAGCGATAAAATATCCAATATTGTCTACGCTGTCGATGTGGCAAGTCAGAGGCTTGCCGGCAGCTGAAACTTGCTTGAGCGCTGCAACTATTTCAGAAGCTCTTCCTAGCGATACTTCCGGGGCCCCTATGTGCACAACTATTTCTTGTACATTCAGGTCATAGGCGGCTTTGCGAAGAGTTTTTAGAAAATCATATTGGTTTTGTCCCATGTTACCGAGAAAATTTTGCGGTGCATCAAACTGCGGAAGGGGACCGTCCAATATTAGAACAACAGCAAATGGACCGGCAGGAGTTCGGACGGCAGGTGCTTGGGTTTCCATGTTGAATCCGCAACCGGCAAATAATAAACATGTCATGATAATAACAAACCAATTTATCTTTTTCATATCAATCATTCCTCTAAATCATTCTTCCGACAGAGCTGGAGTGTCACTTTTTTTTGTATTCTCTGACTGTTCTTCTGCAGGTGTATTATTGTTGGGTACAACCGGCTCTTCAGAAATTCTGATTGTCTCTCTAACTTCTTTTTCTTCTTGCAATTGAGAAGTTTCATCCGTTCTTTTCTCATTATCTTCAGAACCGGATAACCTGTTTTCTTTCTCTTCGTTTTGTCTTTCTGTGTCTCCTTGTAATCTTTCAATATTCTTTTTGGCTGCTGCAGACTGAGAACCCGAAGGGTTAGTCGACAGATACTGTTTGTAGTACTTAAGTGCTTCCTCTCTATTTCCCATTACTTTATAGGTCTCCGCAGTGCCCATTACAGCCGGCCCGTATGAAGGCTTTACCGTTAAAGCTCTGCGAAAGGATGCGAGGGCTTTGCCTGTTTCACCTTTGTCCAGGTGACAATATCCAATGCCGGTATGCGCATCTACATTGCTCGGCTCTCTGTCAAGAACGGAATCATAAACTGATATTGCTTGACCGGGTTGACCGCTGTTTCTTAAGGCCGCGGCTCGCTTCATGAGGGCTGATGCACCTTGTTGAGATTTGTCTTGTAACGTCGATGCAGTTTCTACTTTTTTTGAAGAGGGCTCTTGCTGCTCGGCCTTAGCAACAGCTTCTGAGTTTCGGTTTTCAGTAGACAGATTTGCCCTCAATACATTTGCCGTAAGATAAACCGGTTGTTTTGAATCAATTCGGGTTTTTAGTTCTTTTGCCCAATAATGTTCAGAATTCAAAGAGAACAATTGATCCAGCGCTTTTGTGGCAAGGTCTGTTTGTTCCGCCGCAGCTCTAAGACGTGCTATTCTGTAAATTGCACGAATTATGGATTTGGCACTCAGTGCTTTTTCCAACTTGTCTGCTAACTGTATGGGGGGGCTGCCTTTATCCATATCAATCAATATTGACAAATACTGAGTTTCTTCATCAATACCAATAGCCTCAGCGCGCGCCAGTATGGAACGGGCGTCTTCTAAATCACCGTTTAGACGAGCAACATCAGCTGAAGCCAGAAGAACTTCTTTTAAATCCGGATTATATATTTGCGCCTGACGAGTCCATTGAACAGATTCTTTGAGTTTTGCTTCGAATTTGCGATTTAAATTTTGAATTTCTTTGTCTGCCGCAGAAGTATCAACTCTCTTAGTAGCGGCGTCGGTTTGAACATCGGTTTTTGCATCTCTGTAATACTGTGCCCAAACAGAATAGAGTCGACTGAGAGCAGCTAATGTAGCAGCGTCGTTTTCTTTTAAAGCTAGAACTTTCTGAAACTCACGATCTGCTTGTAAAAAATGGTCTTCGGTATCAAGTAGAAAAAATTCTTGTCCTCTATGGAAAAAATCCATAAAACGGTCTTGGTCTTGGCGACTTACCATATCTTCTACAGTGGTCAGCAACTCGTCTCCTTGTTGAGGATTGGCAAAGAAAACAAGTGCTGCAATAAAAATTGCGACAACAACTGCGCCGATAATAATCCATTTACTGTTGCTTTTATAAGATAGATCTGTTCTGTCAGGTTTTCCGTCATCATACAAAGGAAGCGAACTCTCCTTTTCTGTCCATTCCGGATCATTGGGAGTAGAGCTGCTGTTATCGTTTCCCCAGGCAATGTCTTCAATCTTAGACGTAGGAATAGATGCAAAATCTGTAATATTAGAATTTGGAACATTATTATCATGTTTGTTGTTATGACTACCTGATAGCTTTACAGAATCGAATTGTTTTGTTTCAGTAGTTGAAGTTGGTGTTGCCAAAGTCGATATTTCCGATCCATTCTTGTTAAAGGTTTGAGTAATTTCTTCGTCATCATTTAAATTACCAATGCTTATAGGTGCGGGCGGAGGAAGAGTGGTTCTTTTGGTTTCAGTGTTTCCCGACAAATTCTTATTCGTGGGTATACTACTTTTGACCGGCAAGGATGAGGCCTTGTCTCCAATAGTTTCTGTGTTGGGGGTTGTATCTTTTAAGAGAGCTATCTTTTCCGTATGATCCCATTCTTCGGTTTTTGACGGTTTTCTTTTAAGTGTCTGCTCAAACTCCGAGGGTGCTTGTCTAAACCTGCCTTCGGCCGGAGCTGAATTTTTTGCAGCCGCGTCAAAGAAAAGTTTGAATTCAACAATGTCTCCAAGCTTCTTCCATTGTCCGTTGTTTTTGGACAACAAATCTTGGGTTGAAGATTTTCCGTCTTGAATCCACTTCTTCAAGTCCTTAAGAGAGTCAAAAGTTCGCATCGGACCGTGAACTTGCCTTACAACCCATTCGTCTCTTTTGCGGCCTGATGTTTTATATACCTTAAAAACCTGATTACAGTTGGTACATCGAACAGAAGTACCCGATGAAGATATTAAGGTATCATCCAGACTATATTCACTTCCACATTTGCTGCATGTAATATCCATAGTCATTTGATTATACTCATCATGAAAGAAAAAATCAGTACGCTTTTCAACAGATAGCTATATCATTAAGAATATTACAAAAAGCGGATACAATGTGGCCAAATGTATACCTTTCATTGACCCAATATCTAAAAATATGATAAAAGAATTTTGGACAAAGTTTTGGTATAACAAATACAACCCCTTTTGCGGGTAGAAATAGGATAAACATGGGAGCCCAAGGGGCGTTTAAAGTTGGCGGTAAAGCGGTGTACCCGGCACACGGTGTCGGAGAAATTACTGAAATTCAGAACAAGGTAATCGGCGGACGCGAGCGTTCCTTTTATGTTCTCAAGATTATTGAAAATGGAATGAAGATAATGGTTCCTGTAGAAACAGCAACCTCAACGGGAATGCGACCGATTATCAGCAAGAGCATTGCAAATGAAGTTCTCGAAATACTAAAATCTCCAAATGTTGCAGTAAAAACACAACCATGGAACCGACGATACAGAGAATATATGGATATGCTAAAGAGCGGTTCTCCTACAGAAGTAGCCAAAGTTTTAAGAGATTTAAACCGTATTAAAGGAGACAAAGATCTTTCTTTTGGCGAACGACGTCTTCTTGATACGGCCAGATCGCTTTTGATAACAGAGTTGGCGTTGTCTTTGAGTACAAAAGAGGCTGATATAGAATCGCAAATTCATGCCATTTTCGAAAAGTAGTTTTACTTTTCCGATATCTTATCAGCGACCGGGTGCTTCGAGCATATCCTTTACTAATCGAACAATCCGGTCCAAAGAACGAAATTCGCGTATCATATTTTCTGCAATGCCTATTCCAAACTCATCTTCAAGCAATGCGAGAATTTCGAGCATTTGCATTGAGTCTATTCCAGATGCTTTCAAATCGTCGTGAGATTCCACTGTAATACCGGACACTTCGGTTACTATTTGTCCTATTTTACGAACAAGGGATTCATGTTCCCTTGCGTCAAAAGCACTACCTGACGCCACCGAGTTTCTCCTTGGCTTCTTCCCATAAACGCTCTAAGCGTTCGGAGTTTGATTTTTCAAGAGAAGTACCGTCTTCTTGTGCCGTTTTTTCCATAACAGCAAAGCGTTTTTTAAACTTGGAACAGGTGTTTCGCAATGCCTCTTCAGGTTCAATGTTATGATGTCTAGCCCATTGAGCAACGGAAAATAACAAGTCTCCTATTTCTTCTGCAAGAGCAGTAGTGTTACCTTGTAGGTCAGCTTCATCAGCTTCAGCTAGTTCTTCAGTGATTTTTTTTCTAACAGAATCGGCATTCGGCCAATCAAATCCTATTCGCGAGGCTTTTTCACCAATTCTTGCTGCAGTTTGAAGTGCAGGAAGGTGAGGAGGCAAACCTGCAAGAAGCCCGCGTCCATTTTTTTCGCTTTGTTTAATTTTTTCCCAATTGGAAATTACCTCATCTGCATCTTTGACTTTTTTTTCTCCAAATACATGAGGATGCCTGTTGACTAACTTGTTTGACAGCGTCTTCATTACCTCTGCAATAGAAAACAAACCTTGCTCTTCGGCAATTTCTGATTGCAAGAAAACTTGCAGCATTAGATCGCCCAATTCTTCAAGCAATGAAGAAGGATTTTTTTCATCAATGGCTTCGAGCACCTCATATGCCTCTTCTATGATGTATTGTTTCAAAGTTTCAGGGGTCTGTTTGCGATCCCATGGGCATCCTCCGGGAGCTCTTAAACGTCTAACGATTTCGACTATTTCGACAAAAGCTTCTTGCTTAGATAGTTTTGTCTTCAGTATTTCGCATTTCATATATCATCGGTATCATTTTCGGCTTTCTCATACAAGGATGTTATCAAAAATCATCAAGCACTAAAAGATTGATACAAAAGCACTAAAAGATTGATACAAAATGAAATATGGTTTTCCTGGAAGAGATTGCCATTCTTTGTTCAATAGAGGGTTTATGAGAAGCAGGTGTGAGGCTCTGTAAAGGCCATGTCTTTCAGGTTAAAACGATTACTTCTTTATCGGTTAAATAGTCGGCGATATTATATCACCGTATTCCGGATACTTGTCTGATGGCGGCGGGACACTCCACTTTTGAAAATTTCACTGAGGGATTGTCAGCGGTGGCAAACCACTCTACATACCAGAGACAACCTGCCAACATTTGAGGGGAGCTGCTGAAAGCATCATTGCACATTCTTCGAGTGCAAGATGGATCGTATTCACAAGACAAGGCAAATCCTCCGTATTGTGCCCCCCAATTTGAAACATTCGGAAATTGAGTCGGACAACCTTGTGTCATTGCACCGATTCCTCCTCCCGGAACCAGAATATCAAAATGATTGGCCCCGATATCTCCGATGTTTATTACCTGCACAATCATAGATTTCCCCTGCATTCCCTTGTCTTTGAAATCTAGCTGATAACAGTCTCCGCAATTTCCAGTATTGTATGCAGCAAAACCGTATGACGCATTGGGGCCTACTTGCCATGGTGACATGTCCCAGCATTGATAACCGATAGGGCCGGCTGCCGGAGTACAAGAACTGCTTCCTGCTTCATTGATGTAATTGTTGTCTCGATCACAGATTTTAATTGTTGTTCTTCCCCATGCACAATGAGGTATGCAACAGTCCCAATATCTTGTTGTAACACCGTCTGTGCCTCCGTTTAGGGGCGGAATTACGACATCGCCGTCTGCATCACTGTCCGAATCAGCATCACTATCAGCATCGGTATCGGTGTCTGCATCTGCGTCTGCGTCAGAGTCTGCATCTGCGTCGCTTTCACCGGCGGTAATATCAATCCAATTAATATTCACATTGCCGGTTTCTTGCATAAACCTCATTTTATGTGTGCCGGCAGATATTTGAACACCGTTAACGCCGACATTACTAAATGACTGCCATCCGTCGCTGGGTGCGCTGAGAGATCCTGTAACGTTTGTTCCGTCAATAGCAATATGGAATGTTCTATTTGACTCACCGCTGGCGACACGTGCATTAATGCCAAAAATGCCTGCTCTACGAGCATTAATATTGTACTCAAGCCACTCATTTGAAGTGGTCCATCCCACGCTACAGTTGCCGCCTTGTGGATCTTGTGTGATTTCCATATCAACGCCGTCTCCTCGGTCGCAGGCGCTGCCTTCGTTGACGTTGTCACTTTCATTAGCTGTAACATAGTTCTCTGCTTCTATGCGGGCAGGTATTGTGACATACCCTTCGACATCTGAATCGGTATCAGTGTCAGTATCAGTGTCAGTATCAGTGTCAGTATCGGTATCAGTATCAGTATCAGCATCAGTATCAGTATCAGTATCAGTATCAGTATCAGTATCAGTATCAGCATCAGCATCGGCATCAGCATCAGTGTCAGTGTCAGTGTCAGTGTCAGCATCAGCATCAGCGTCTGCGTCAGCATCGGCATCTGTATCTGTATCCGCATCAGCATCACTGTCAGCATCAGCATCAGCATCCGTATCAGTATCCGCATCTGCATCGGTATCTGCATCGCTGTCAGCGTCAGTGTCAGAGTCGGCATCAGCATCTGTGTTTGCTGAGCTAGTATCAATTTGATTTTCATCTAACTCTTTGGAATTACTAAAACAAGAAATGACAAAACAAGATGCAAACAGTACCAAAATCTTCTTAAACATAATATTCTCCTAAATAACAAATAAGTTACAAACACCTTCTTTTTTTATACCTATTTTTTTCTCTTGAGAAAACCCCTAATTAAAACAAATAAAAATCGGCTATTGTCAAACCATTCTTCCTTGAGTGGATTTATGAAATGTTTTTTGGAAAACGTTTCCATAAAAGAATCGATTTATCTTCCCAGTGATTCCACTTTATTATTCTTGATATAGGAAACCACATTTCTTCCGTTGGTTTTTGAGGTATACAATGATTTGTCGGCACTTTCAAAAATAGCCAATGATGCGGGATAGTCTTTGCTGTCCGAAATGCCTACCGAAATACAGACCTTAAGCTTTTCGTTGTCCCATTCGTATTCTGCCGCTTCAACTTCTTTTCTTATTTGGTCCATTTGGTTTATGGCTTCATCTAGAGATGTATCAGGCATTAGCACGCAAAACTCTTCTCCCCCATATCTGAATGCTTCATAATGTTTAATATTTTCAAGTTTATGAATTATTTCTGCTGTTTTTTGTAACACCAAATCTCCGGCCTTGTGACCGTATTTGTCATTAAATTTCTTAAAGTGATCAATGTCTACAATAGCAAGACAAAGCGTTTTAGACTCTTGTTCTGATTTCTCAAGAAGGTCATTCAGACGAGTTTCGAAGTGTCTGGTATTGTTAAGCCCGGTAAGCCTATCTGTTATCGATGCACTGTAAAGCCTTGCTTTGTTGAGGTTAACTGCTGCTTGTCTAGCAAGGGATAGCAGCAATTGTTCGTCATCCTCTCCAAATCTACTGAGTGGATCGATAACTGTTTCGCCGTATTCATTTCTTTTTACCTTATTGGTGAGAGTAATAACTCCTTCTACCTCGTTGCCATGGACAATCGGCACTGATAGAATACAAAAAACAGCATGTCGTCCGACTTGCTCGATTTTTGTGCGATCATTAATTCTTACCGGAGCTCTGGTCTCCGCTGCCATACCGGCTACGCCTTCTCCTATTGCAAAGGATTTGGTTTCTAGCGTGCCGTCGTTTATTGCATTGCGTGTGGCTTCGGGAATATTTCCCCATACCACTTTTATTTCCAAACGATTGCTCTCCGGATTATATAGCATAAGGTTGGCTTTTTGAGCACTGAGCGCTTCAACCGCCGTTGATAGGGTATCTTTCATGAGTCTCTTGAAATCGTTGACATTGGAAAGCTGCTGATTGACATCATATAATGTCCTTAGATTACTGAGAATTCTTTCGTTTTTCTCATACTTTAAAGTTGAGTCTATATTGGTCGCAGCAACCGCAGCTATTTCTTCAAGAAAAGAATAGTCAGATTCGGAGATCTGGGAGCCGTCTTCACATTCCCCCAAAGTCAATATTCCCAAGACATCGGAACCTCTAATCAGCGGAACCCATACATCCGATTGAAGAGCACCTAAGTTCCATTTTTTAAAGGCCGTTTCAAAACGAGGAAGCTTGCGCATATCTCTAACTGCGAAAACATCACCTTGATGAATTAGCTGCCAGAGCAAACCTGAGTCGTGAGGAATTTTAAACATATACAGTTCTTCCTCTACGTTACTTTTATCCCAAAACGTATCAGGAAGTCCGTAGTAACTGCGAACGCGATAAAAAATAGCGTGGGGTTCCAGGTCATCCAGTAACAAAATAGCTGAATTAATTGAAGCATATCGTTCACGACAAACAGCCATGAATGAATCAAGAAGATTAGACAGATTCATAATCTGAGAAAATCCCTTGCCTGATTGAAGCAAAGCGCGCATCTGAAATACTCGATTGTCAAGGTTTGCTGCCTTCTCTTCAGTGTGGTGGAGTTTTACTTGTAACTCCCCAATGGTTTTCTGCTGTTCCTCCAAGAGGTTAAGCAGAACAGAAGCATCTAATCCGCTGCTCGGTAAAGAAGCCGGTTGAGCAACTAATTCTGCAAATTCTTCTTTTGGGAAATCTTCTTCTTGAGGGTCAAAGGTCATGTCTGATCCTTTTTTGAAAATGGCAAATTCTAATAAAATGTAAAAAAGCCTTATGACAATACTAACGAATGTATCGGCACAATACTAATGTTGTTAAGTTTTTGTAGGTAAAATGTCTTGTCGGTTATATTTCCCTAATTTTAAAACGTTAGAATAGAATTTTACATTTGAGTTTAATCGTCGGAATATGGAGAGACAACAGTTCGTTTAGATTTGGAAAAAAATTTTGACATACCGACCGTATTCGGCATAGGGATTATCTGAAATAGAGAGGCAATAATGATGAAAAGGTTTGGACTGTTTGTGGCATTCGGTATTTTTGTGACATTGTTTACTATTGGTTGCAAACCAAAATATCCTTCTTGCAAAAAAGACGCGCACTGCCAAGCCGGTGAGTATTGTGTAAATAATCAATGTCAACAGTGTAGGGACTCAGGTGATTGCGGTCCGGGTAAGGAGTGTATGCAAGGTGCTTGTAGAGATATTCCCGGTTATTGCAAAAATTCCGGAGATTGTGCTTCGGGACAAATTTGTAGAAACAACCTATGCGGTCCATGCATGGCTAACGGAGACTGTCCTGACGGTAAGGTTTGCATGAGCGGTACTTGCGCAAAAGCGGAATGTATGACTGAAGACGATTGTCCGGCAGGATTGTCCTGTATCAATTACAGATGTCAGATTCCGGAAACTGTTACCTCGACCAGCTCAGTCTGTGACTACAATCCGATATATTTTTCGTTTGATTCATCTGATGTTGATACCGAGATGCGCAGCAATATCCAATACAATTATGATTGTTACCAAAAAAGAGGAGGCGGAAGTATTATTGTAGAAGGGCACTGCGATCCTCGGGGTACTGCCGAATATAATATGGGACTTGGTGATAGGAGAGCACGGATTGTTTCAAAAGCGCTCAACACGCTGGGAATTGAGCAATCAAATATTAGGGTTGTCTCAAAAGGAAAAGAAGAAGCAACCGGAACAGATGAAGTATCTTGGGCCAAAGACCGTAAAGCCTTAATAAAATAAATAAAATGTTTAAAATTTCTATCCTACAATTAGCGTTGTTTACGATTCTCTCACTTAACACCGGATGTTTCTGGTTTACTTCTAAGAATGATGGTGAAAACCTAAAACAAGAAGTAACCAATCTTAAAGACCGGCTGACTCAGGTGGAAAGCGAACAACAGGAGAAACTTGCGAATTTTACCGCTATGATTGACAAGGCTCGCAGCGAAGTCGATAAATTGGAAAACACTTTATTACAGGCTACTAGGGTATTGACTCGTAACTCAGCAGATTTCGGCGCGGATATGGAAAATCTCAAAAAAAGACTCCGTGAGATAGACGGCAGTTTAGCGGAAATGCGACATGAGATGGAACAATCCATGGCACAGATAGAAAGCACCAACAAAAAAATCATAGATGTCGCATCCGCTGCCGGACTTGATATTCCTGTAGATGCTTCAAAAGTTCCCGCTGAACCTGATGTGCATTTTAAAATGATTGTTGATTCTTTTTCAGCCGGTCGATGGGGTGAAGTTCGTTCTTTAGCTGCTTTGTTTGTAGAAAAACATCCGCGTCACAAATCTGTTGAAGATGCACAACTCTACTCAGCAAAATCCAATATGTCTCAAAGGCGATGGTCCAGGGCTCTCGGTCCTCTTAGGACCTTTACGGAGACATATCCCAATAGTCCTAAAATGCCCGAAGCACTATATTTAATGGCCGAATGTTTTTACAACATGGGAGATTGTACTGATGCGCGTATTCTCTTGGATGCAGTAAACACAAAATACAAAGAAAGTCCCTTTGCTGAAAAGGCACGAGCTCTGGCTGAAACGATCAGAAAAAACAAGTCTCAATGCAAGTCATAACACTGTTTCAAACATAGAATATTACATGGTAAATACATGTAGGACCTTTAGTTTAGTCGTTAATAAAATTAATACAATAACATGTTGAAGGGGCGGGTGTGTCGGTTGACGAGCGAGTATGTATGATTTTACGATGTTACACAGTAATGAGATTGATGCCGTCGCCGCGAAAGAGTACTTCTTAGATGGAAACTAAGCAAAGGTAACTTCTTTAATTGTTTAGTCTCGATCAAATAGGTTTCTGCATTCGAAGATTTCTTGAATTTCTTTTTTTAGCAAAGTGCTTACTCTTGTTCTCTCACTTCTTTTTAGCACCGTATTTTCGTGTTTAAATAGATAGTTTTCGAGTTTGGGTTTTTTGAGCATCATTT
>CAYWLQ010000061.1:0-28872 GCA_964458775.1 uncultured Myxococcales bacterium
GTGTCTGTATCAGCGTCTGTGTCTGTATCCGCATCAGTATCCGCATCAGTATCCGCATCTGCATCTGCATCCGCATCTACATCACCGGTATCTTGTGATGAATCTGAATCATCATCTCCTATCGGTCCTGTATCATCATTATTTTTTAGCACTGTGCTACATGAAAAAACGAGTAAACAAACCGTTACAAGATAAAATTTCTGACTTAGCGTTCCCATTCTCAGACCTCCTGGTCAAATTTTTCACACTTGAGATTGGAGTAGTAATGGCCCAAACATATCTTTCTGTCAACCCGGCCAATGCATTCCAATGCATTTTTTTGAAAGAAAATCATACACCTTTGCTGTAATTACATTTTTGGCAAATTTCTAACATTTAAACAGGTCGGTATTTTGATAAGCTTATATTGTTGTATATCTTTCTCTATAAGGAGCAGCTGCTGTGTCGTTCAATGTGCTTTTTTTCAATTCTGCCAGATAAGTTTCCAAGGATGCTTCTTTATGTCTCTTATTAATTCTTTTAAGTCATCATAAATTTCTTCATCTTTTATCATACGGCCGACTGTTCCTTCGCCTTTTTCCATTTTCATAACCAAAGCATCCCCCCTCGATATTAATTTGGAGGTACGATGGGCAATATCATCCAACTGTGCAACCGCTGATTTAATTCGTCGTTGTTCTTCCGGACCGAAAGTGCCGGAAATTCTTTCGACTCCCTCTAGAGCTTTCTTTATATCTGCAAGAAGCGGTTCTACCTCATTGTCCAACTTTCTTGTCATAGATTCCAAACTCTTTAAGGTTCTTGCAATACCTGGGTCTTCAACATATCGTTTATTAACTCCATTTATCAGATTTCTTGTATCAACGACCAGGCTGTCAATGCTGTCAAAAATGGTCGTCACCCTTCCCAGCTGCATACCCCCATCTGCTTCAATAGTGCGATCCACTGCTCCCACTAACCTTGCTCCTCCTCCTAAAATCACATCAAGATTGTCAGCATTTCGACTTATTATATTATTTATTCCTTTAATCATTTCATATGTATCAGCTAGAAACAAATCTAACCTAGGAGGATCTGCTCCAAAGAGCGGTACTTTAGTGTCGTAGGGATATTCGCTCATTCCCGGATCGATTTCTAAAAAAGGGTCACCAAGCATTCCTTTGGTTGTAATGTAGAACCTGGCGTCTTTTCTCAAAGAATTGCTTACGTCTTCATTAATCTCTACAAGCACTTTCACAAGTGCCGGTTTGTTGTTAATAGGACTTAGTGGACCGGTTTGACCGAGATAGGTCATTTCTTTGACCGCACCTGCTTTGCGACCGGCAACTTTCACTGCCGCTCCTGGAGAGAGTCCTCCCGGATTTTGAAAATATACGACTAAATCTTTTTTACTTTTAAAAGAGAAATCGCTGAGCAACAAAATAAATATTACCAGCAGTACAAGTGAAATAAGAATAACCGCTCCGACTTTAAGCTCCAAATGTTTTTCGTCGCTATCAAGTGTCATACTATATTGCCCGCAAAAACCTTTCCGCTCAAAGCATCCTATATAACCTTACATAAGAATTGCATCGTTGGCCAGTTGTACGCTGAATTTGTTCTATTCGACCAAATTTGTGCTTTGCAAAAAACAACTGCGTTCGTCTAAAAAACAGGGGTTGGTACAGATTAAAAACAGGGGTTGGTACAGATTTCATCTATTACGTAACATGCTGTAATTGTTATAAGGTTAACCCTTTCAAGTTACCCTTTTTGTTGTCAAAATCAACATCGATCAGTTAGTTCGTTAGGGATTGTTTCTAATTGTCTGAAATGCCGAACACTTCAACTTCTCTAAGACTCAGCGTTCCTTTTGTCGCTGATTCTATACGTAAAAACCGAGTATTTTCTTTTATTTCAATACGAAGAGGCTTTGCTTTTTTAGATTCATCGATTTCAGCAGATTTCTTAAATACAATTCCGTTTAATGAAGTTTTTATAAAAACCGGAAACACAGCTTTTAGCGGAAAAGATAACGATTCATGAAGAATTATATAATCAATCTTTCTTGCCTGACCAAAATCAATTTGCCACCATGGCGCCGTTCCTTTTTTGTCAGTTTGAAAATAGGTTTTTTTGTCGCCGTCAACAGCGCGACCGGCGTAGTAATCGTATGGGCGCTCCCAAGAAGTGCAAGATGACATTGTAGTTTTTCTTCCTAGCGCTATGTTTTTTACATCAGGCATTTCTTTAGATGTCCATTCATACTTGGTATTTAAATTATCTCCTACATACAAGCTTGTATATTGCAATGCAAAGATTCCTGCTCCGGGTAAAACTCCCGCGACAATACAACATGCTTTAAGAAGCCTCGAACTGAAAGCCGTTGAGAAAAATAACCCCATGCAAAGCAATACCAATACAAATATTGAAAAGCCTACAAGAGACGAAAGACTTTCAAATCTAAACTCCACAGTACTTTTTCCCTTTGGTATAAAAACTCCTGTTAAAGAGCCTTCTGCAGCCGCCGGCTTTTGCGGAACACCGTTGACAAAAGCTCTCCAATTTTCAAAAAACGGATATGACAATACCAATAAACTGTCCTCCGCTGCATTCACCTCAAAAACCGAGCGATTATAAGATGAATAACTCATCTTTACTGTATCGTCATTGCATCTTGCTTTGGATATCTCACACGCGGAATTGGCTTTGTCATTAGCAGAAGATACAACCGCAGCTTCATCTATTCGTATTCTTGATGCGGTATGCTTATATGCATCATCAATACTGTCAACAGTGCGATAGGTTCTGTAAATTCTGGTCAGTGTGGGTTGCAAAACAGACTCGCGCATTTGATTGGTAATTTGAGGTGCTTCCATACCGAAGCCCGCCATTCCGGGAACAACCGGACGCGATTCAAGTCTTGCATTCATTTGTGTTAAAGTCAGCTTTGTTCTAACCTCAGCAATCCAGGTTCCCCAACGAAGCCCCACAGTGCTTTGAAGTGTAACGGAAATTACCAAAAGTAAGCCGACTATTATACTGACAATACGCTTCTTGGAAAACAACATGTACAAGACCAATAAACACAATGAAACAAAACCTATCCAGTAAGAAAGTTGATGAATGAAAAAGGAATGTTCGTTGATCTGTGCTGGAATATAGTGTTTCGGCTTGGGTACAATATCTATTATGAAAAGATTGTAAATCACATGAACAAGGACGGCTGAAATTGCAATAACAGCTTTTGCAGATATTCTATTTAAATTTGCAAAACGAAACGACAGCTCTGTTTTTTCATTTAGCAACCACGAAAGGAGTAACAAAAACAAGAAGGGCAAAATCTGGTTTATGCGTCCCGGAGTTCGAAAAGAATCGAAAAGAGGTACGGCTTTCCAAACAAGGTAATGCAAAGGTGTTGCCCTGCCCAAACTGACTAAAAATATGAACAAACAAACTCCGAATAAAACATAAATGATTTTTGGTACGCGCTTGAGCACAGTAGCAAATATGGGAATAAGCAAAATAAGAACAATGATTGCTGAACCTCCAAACGCACCGTGAACATCAGAATGCAAGGGTCTAAAGAAGCTGTTCAATGCTCCGCCCCAGGAATCGGAATATGCCAAACTAAAGCTGTAAGTTCGGTCGACCCGCGCTGCGTTTTGACAAATAAACTCAAAATAGAACGGCAATATATATGCTGCCGAAAGAGCTATTCCGCATGCGATGAAACATCCCGCCCTAAGATAAAAGGATCGTACTCTCGATTTGTCGATTTTTTCATCTGAAAAAATAGCTGCTATAGCAAACGGTATTAAAACTGTTATCAACCCTGTTCCCAACAAACCGAGATACATAATTTGAGGATGTCCCCCGCAAACCAATAGATAGGTCGAAAATATAAGAGAAAGCGGTCCGAGCACCCTTGACGGTTTTAAATAATAAAAAGCCAGAAAGGCGCAAAGCATAAGAAACGCCAAATAGTTTTCAAGCGAAGCACCGTAGCGAAACATATCTAGTGTTCTAAGGTTATAAACTGTAATAAAAGATATAATAAAAGCAGTAGGAACTTTCAGTCTAAACCTAAGCAGCAGAATCAATAGAATTAGGTGGCAAATGCCCACGCTTCCAAGCCGAATCATAGTGTTGACTTTAATAGCGTTCCCATCCCAATACCCCGGAAGAATTGACGCAAAATGAGAAAGCGGATGATAGAGCTGCCCTAAAGTCAAGGCAGCAGTCGAATGACCGCCTCCGGCAAAACCGGGCGCATAAAGAGGAAAAGAACCCCGTTCAATCGAATACTGAAGAGCCATTTGTTGGTCGATACTGTAGTTTTGATAGTCATTGCCTATGGATTGACCGCTTACCAAAGGATTGGTCCAATAGAACACCGCAAACGGAAGAAGCAAAGTCGACCCAAATAATAAGACACGAAGTATAAGTCTTGTTTTCACTATTAATCTATCCTCGTTTAATCGCAGCGGAGTATGAAACAAGCTTTGTACTTTTTCAATGGATATTGTGGGGTTGTCTTTTTGAGGCGCGATGCATCGGCCCCCTACTTTATCGACGATTTGAGGTTGACAATTTTTCGTTGTTTAACAAGCATGCCGAGGATATAATTTGTATGCTATGGAAATTAGAGTTCGAATAACATCAGTAGAAGAACAAGACACTCACCGCAGAAATGATATTTTGCAAATGACGCCTGAGGAGCGAATCCAAATGCTAATAGACGTCCGTGATAGACTCTATCCTTATCAGCCGATAGAGCGGGTTGTGTCGTTTAGGAGCATCCCCTACTAATGTTCTTTTCGGATGATATGAAAGAACTTGTAATGTTAATGCAAAAACACGACGAATTCGCTGACGTAAAGGACATGCATTGCATGTTTTTTTAGACACAGCTTACAACAGGTGACTCAGCAACTATTTATTCGGCAGAGATTTCTGAAAAGACAACGTCGTAGACGCATACGGTTACGGGAAGTTCTCCTATTTGAGCTCCGGCTATTTGAAAATTGAGGCCGGCGGTGGGGTCATCGGTTTCGCTCATTGTAAAAGTTCTGACAAAACGTTGCGGGTGAGCATCAAGTGAGAATCTTCCTACCCAATACTCCATATACGGAGACTCCGACATGCCGACCCTTGCACGAATTTTTGTCGGAACATCCGACCATGCTCTAAAATCCACTCGGTATGGGGTTTCGTCAGTTATTGCGAAGAGCGGCGAAATAATTTGTGCATCCCAATCATTAACGCCCGGCTCGGTTAGCGTTAGACAAATATGATCACCTATCATTGACTCTTCTCCGGTTGCTCCGTCTACGTAGGTAGACCAATTGGTCAAATTAAACGGATCTTTTATTAAGTTTTCATCGCTAACTTCCGGAAGCGGAGATGTTAAGGATTGGAAAAATGTATCAATTGCTGCGGTAGCAAAAGAGGGCCAGCCATGGTTGGTGTCACTGTAGGTGGGCTCATCGTGAGTACACCATTGAACAAGATAGTCTGCGTCGCACCCGTCGTACAATACACATTCTTCTTCAGAACCCGGCTCGGTTTCGGTCAAACATCCGTTTGTGTAAACATAGTAATCCCGAGCTTCCCATCCGTAGGCTGTAGGTACCACACTGTCCCGCATACCGTTGATAACGACTGCTGCAACCTGACCGATGCAATTCTGCAAATCCTCAGCCGCACCGGAGACCGGAGCAACGCCGCGGAGGATATTGCCGCGTTTACAAGCAAGCTCATTGGTAAAGTATCCGCCCGAGCTCAGACCTGTAGCAAACACGCGGTCCGGATCTACACAATAGTCGGACAAAATCTGACGATGAAGAGCATCAAACATTTCCAAATTGGCTTTGCGCTCTGCTGAGGAGTCCCAGCCCTCCCCTGCAACTGATTTAGGATATACAACCAAAGCCCATGTACGAAGAGTTGCATCCAGAGTTCCGGAATCATCCTGTCGCATTTGATTGTGGGTTCGTCCGTATCCGTGAAATGCATAGACAACAGGTATCGGCATATCAAAGTCATAATCATCGGGAACCGAAACATAGTAAGAAGTGCTAAGGTTACCGAACTCCAAGGTTGCCTCTCCTGCCGCAGGAGGAGCTTCACCGCATCCGGGACCCGCAAATCGATTGTTTGCCGAAGGCTCATCACCTGTATCCGAGTCTGTAACCTCCAAAGCTGAATCCGTCATTGTTTCCGTATCCCCTTCAGTAGAAATATCCTCCGTGGAATCAGTCTCCTCATTACAATCACAAGTCTCACATTCATCTTTAGTTGTAGATTCACTGCACGCAACCTGAAATCCAACAGCCGCAACACATAACATCAAAAAAACAGAACGATAAAACAACATTTTCTCTACTCCTTTTCCTGCACGATGTAGCGGAAATCCGATAGCTAAGACATCAACCGATGTCAAGAATGAATAAGAAAAATCAGTCTATTCTTGAAAATGGTTTATGAAAGAAAATGCTTTAAAAAAAGGCGAGGTACTATTGAAACAAATTCTACTAAATGGATTTATTATGTCAGGTCTATGAGTGCTTGACCAAGCGTACGCTATAACGTACACTTCGTAACAGGAGGTGCGACATGGCCGCCATTACAGCAACAGAGGCAAGGTCCAAGCTCTACAAGCTTATCGACGAAGCTGAAAATACTCACGAGCCGATCATCATCACCGGAAAGCGGGGAAACGCGGTGTTGTTGGCGGAATCGGACTGGAATGCGATAAAGGAAACTCTGTATTTGCTTTCCATGCCCGGTATGCGGGAGTCGATAAGGGAGGGCATGGAAGAGTCTCTTGAGGAGTTGTCGAAGGAACTCGATTGGTAAAGGGATGTGGGAACTTTACTTTACGAACAACGCGCAAAAAGACGCAAAAAAAATATCCGCCGCCGGATTGAAGAGCAAGACCGAGCAGCTCCTGCAAATTCTTAAGGAAAACCCATTTCAGAATCCCCCACCGTATGAAAGATTGGTCGGTGATCTCAAAGGCGCCTATTCGCGCCGGATCAACATACAACATCGGTTGGTATACCAAGTGTACGAACAAGAAAAGGCCGTCAAAGTGCTCAGGATGTGGACGCATTATGAATGAAATGGGAGCATTCCTCAACAGCAGGGTGAACCGATGCAATCTCCCGCGCAATAGATGCCGCCGCAACAAACCGCTCCTACTTGGCAACCGGCCGGGCATTGATTGACGGTTTCTTCTACACACGCACCTGCTATGCAAACATATCCTGTATTGCAATAACCGCACTCTCCTCCACATCCGTCTGCGCCGCAGACTCTTGAGCCGCAACTCGGGGTACAAACCTGACAGTTACCTTCAAGTTTGTCGCAATACGCTCCAAAACATACTGGGTCGGAAGCACAAGGCTGAGGTTCGACAGTTAAGGTTTTACGCACTCCGTCGGCAACTACATCCAGTTCAAGCATTTTGGAGCCCGCCGGCGGAATCTCTGCAAAGAACAGTCGTAAGTGCGATCCCTCAGAGCACTGAGTAGTTTCACAGCTTTTGTAGCCGTCTGCGCAGTTGCATAGTTGGTTTTGAACAAGAGTTAAGAGTGTTCCGTCTACCCGCGCAGCCTCAATTTGAAACTGCGACGGCGATCTGCACTCGGTCAGAGCAACACTGATCATGAATGAAGCGCCCTCAACGTAATCTCTATAGACTGCTGTACTTACGCCGGCCACAAGCTCATAGTTACAGATTCCGTTCGTTTTGCTTGAGCTGTTTCCATCCGTATTAGCGTTAGCTGTGTTCTCATCGTCATCACCGCCGCATGCACAAATGCATAGTAATCCTGATATAACAAACAGTATTTTATGCAGTTTCATTGTCAAACATCTCCTTGTTTCAAGACAATCCGACCTTTGTCGTTGCCTCCTACCAGCTGTCTTTTTCGGCAAGCGTCAGTACTTTTGCTTTACCTGAGTTTTTCAACGCTACGGCAGCATCTAGGTCCGAACGTACAGATGTTGCAAAGGCATCTCCTTTTGCGGGATCAATTATTTTTGGCGAACATCCGTCGACCATTGCATTTACTTCTTTAATCGTTACATCCGCTTTCTCTCCAGGTATTACAGGATCTAGCGAAACACCGGCCTTGCTGAATCCGGCAGGATACACATGCGCCTTTACCACATATCGCTTGCCGGCTCCCAACTCTGCATCCAAAAACCCCGATCCTCCGGTTTTGTTTGTTGCTACAAACACGTGCTTGCCCGGCTCGGTTAGATATTCCAATTTTTGTTTTCCCATTAGTTCCCCGATAAATTTATCTCCGTCCCAAAGACGCGTTCTTTCTCCCGCAAATATGGCGGTAGAACGTACAAAAATCACAAGCGCCTTTTCGGGTTCAGCTGAAATCGGCGTCTTGGCATCCAGCATAATAGACCCGCATCCTCCAAGAACCATTATCAGCGTTAGCAAAACAGCAATTGAGAATGACATTTTTCTTTTTTCTGACTTCATTTTAGTTTTCTCCTTTTCAATTGAACATTCAATTTCGTTTCAGCAACATGGTTACCTTATTAAACAACGTTACCTGTACCGGGAATTGCCAAGCACTTAAATGTATGGATTTCAACAACCTTGTTATGCTTTTCCTCCCGGTTGGTTTTCTTAATGCTTGTGCAACCCCATATTAAAGTCAATATCAATTTACTAATGTTTCTAATGCATAGTTTTTACTACTTGTGCTTTATTTTGTATGTATGATTACAATCTCCGCGCCCACGAGGAGCGCGGTCAGGATGAACGACTCCGTCGTTAAGCCCGGCGGGCTTGGGGCTTGTTGAACTGTTTACTTACTGTTCTAATCTCCGCGCCCACGAGGGGCGCGGTCAGGATAAACGACTCCGTCGTTAAGCCCGGCGGGCTTGGAGCTTGTTGAACTGTTTACTTACTGTTCTAATCTCCGCGCCCACGAGGGGCGCGGTCAGGATAAACGACTCCGTCGTTAAGCCCGGCGGGCTTGGAGCTTGCTTTTCCCATCTGTATTATGTTTTGATTTTTGATATTGTCGTTATGTTAAAATTTACGCTAAAAAATTCGAATCTATACCGTTTTGTCATTTTCACGTTATAGTAACGAAAAATGGAATTACAAATTACAGATTATCAAAGTTTTAAATCAGAAGTTCTCGACAATCATCATGTACTTGAACAACTTCTAAGAGAACGAGACGAAACCAAATTGACGGCTCTTTGGCGTTTGGCAGATGAAACACGGCGTCTTTATGTCGGAGAGGATGTCCACCTTAGGGGTTTGGTGGAAATATCAAATCATTGCTCTCGTCAGTGTCATTATTGCGGTTTGCGATCACCGAACAGCTCTGTAACAAGATACAGAATGTCTGTTGAGGAAGTAACGGAATGCGCTCTTAAAGCTGCATTTTTAGGGTACGGAACTGTTGTTTTGCAAGCGGGAGAGGATCCCGGGCTTAGCCCTGATATTATTTCTGACATTGTTCGGCGCATAAAAAAAGATACTTCTTTGGCGGTTACTTTAAGTCTTGGAGAACGTGATCGAGAAGAGCTTATCGAATGGCGGCGGGCCGGTGCAGATCGTTATCTTTTGCGTTTTGAAACCTCAAATTCCAATTTGTTTAAAGCTATTCACCCTCACAAAACCTCTCAGACATTATCCCGTCTAGATATTCTCAATGTCCTCAAGACGCTGGGATATGAAGTAGGAAGCGGTGTAATGGTGGGCATTCCGGGGCAGCGCTATGAAGACTTGGTTAACGATCTCGCGCTGTTTAGAGAACTTGATTTGGACATGATCGGCATAGGGCCTTATATTCCGCACCCCATGACTCCTTTGGGAAAAGTGCTCTCCTCAGAAGATGATATCCCGGCGGACGCTTTAACAGCCTACAAGATGACCGCTCTCACCAGATTGGTTCGGCCTGACTCCAACATACCATGTACCACCGCTATCAGAACAATCAATCGCGCCGACGGTTTGGAATTGGGATTACAACGAGGAGCCAATGTTGCAATGCCCAACCTCACACCTATAAAGTATCGCGCACTCTACGACATATACCCGGGCAAAGCATGCCAAGATGAAAGCGCAGAGATCTGTCATCCTTGTATAACTCGCAGAATTGAATCAACAGGAAGAAAAATCGGCAAGGGTCAAGGGTCAAGATCTCAACACAAAGCTGTTCGGTAATTTTGGAGATTATATAGAGTTTCCCTCTGTTGCAAGAATGAGTCGTCCCAGCTTTACTCCCTTGGTAGAAATGAGTTTGTTTCCCAAATCTAGAATTGCGGAGGCCTTACTCTTTAGAATCAGTACCTCAAGACAATTGATCTCATCCATGTGAACGTGCATTGTGGAGACTATTATACTATGGTTATCGTGTTGCATATGCGTTAATTTGTGCCCCAAATCATGTTTGTGATGATCATATACCAAGGTTACAACCGCAACTCTCTCTTCGTTATCATCAGCCTGTTCCCATTCGCGTTTAACCAAAACATCACGTATCAAATCGCGAAAAGCTTCCGAGCGGTTTTCGTAACCTTTTTCCTCTATTACTTTATCAAAACTGTCGAGGAGTTCCTTATCCAAAGATATTCCTATACGACTGAGCATAATGCCTCCTTCTATTGAAAAACAATTTCAGCCGAGGCTTGCCCCTCGGGATGCTGATTTTCATAGCACAGTTTTATCCAGGAAGCAGAGCGAGAATCTTCGCTTACAACAACTTCGTCAATTTTTCCTTGAAAAAACATTCGGTCTTGATTGGGGTGAACTCCCATAAAGAAGCTGTCATAGCCTATGGAATAGTTGATTTCTCCCGGGTATGAATTTGACGCAGCCAAAACCCCGTCCAAATAAAGTTGTTGTGTTTTAGTTTTTGAATTCACCGTATAGACCGCATGATGCCACGTATCTGTCGTACTTAGCTTTACAGAGGTCGGCATCCAATCAGTACCGTCGTAAAACATTCCGATTATCTGCGATGACTTGACATCATAGCGAACAAGCACACTGTCACCCATAGAAACAATATCTCCTGAGGTATCAGCAAGAGAAAACCAAAAAGACAGCATAACGCTTTGCGGATTATCGAGTGTTTTGGGTGCAGAAATATACGAAGTTCCGTCAAAAAGTTGTCCGAAACCGGCAATGCCCTGTATTTGTGATGACGGGATCATATTTACACCGCTTCCATGATATCCGTTTTCAGAAGAATCTCGATATCCCCCGAACAAATTGTTGCCGACTTCGGAAAGGTGAAATACAAAACCGAATTTTCCTTTTTGCGAAAATACCGGTGCCTCGTTTCTGATACTATTTTGCCTATCGATAACAAGGTGAAATATCAACTGAGCTTCGTTTGAGATCGTTTCAAACAACACCCATATGACCGCTTGACGTTTTGCTTTGTCCCACGTTTCAATTTGATGGGCTAACACATCTTTGTTTTCTGACAAAAAAGCAATATTGCCTCCGTTTTCATCAGCGCTTTCAAAGTTAAAGTTAGTCTCATCAAGGCGAATCAGTAACGGAAAACTCTCAATCTTCACATCATTTTCTTCTATAACAGAGGTATTAACGGTAAAAGTCGCCGCTTTATCGTAGGTAATTCCCGCATCTTCGTCGGTATCAGAGGCATCAAGAGAATTGTCGATAGGCGTTAGGTCTATAATCTTGGTATTATTGCGGCAGCTTGAAACAGTTAGAGCAAACCAAAGACAATGAAAACAACAAATGCACAGCCGCGTTCGACTCATCGGCTTGCCTCTGATTTGTCTTTGAAGGTTATAAAGAGAAAAGTTAAACCGAAAATCCCTGAAATTTGCTGTGCTCCGTTGGTAAAGACAGCCGCATTTTGATAATGATATTCATATACATCTCTAAAGATATCCATGCCTCCTTGTAGATCGAAGCGCAGCCAATCAACAAAATAATAGCCGGTAAGCACCGAAAAAGAAAAACCCGGCCTGTATGAGTGGATTTTACCTTGAGTGTTTTCTTCATCAATTCCCAAAACACGCGCAAAGTCAAAAGTAACACCGGCCGACAATCCCAACATGAAGCGTCTTTTGGTCAGAAGGCCCTTAATTCTGATTGTTAGCGGAAGACGAAACAATCTCGCGTCCTGATCTGCCAAATTGAGATCCGCAGGTTGGAACAATCGTAACAACAGCTCAAATTCAAGGTATTTTACTGTTATTGCTCCTAACCCAATTGCTGCGCCGCTTAAAAATACGCCTCCGATATCCTTACTAAAAGCATAAGAAGCGAAAAATGCTGCACGACGCTGTTTGTTATCTTTATTGTCAACGGCAGGTTGCGGCTTAACGGCGGTAGAAGATACATCTTTTTTTAGTACATCGTCTAAGGGTGAGTTTTTAGAAAAACCCTGTTCATTATCATCGGAATAAAACCAAGGGGTAAGAGCTGCCCTTACCATTGAAGCTGCTGCGTCGTAGACTCGTTCAACAGAAGCGGTATGTTCACTCAAAGATCTAGAAAAGCTTTGTTCAGTTTTTCGGTCCGAAACCATCATCATTATATTATCGGACTTTGGTTCCATCCATACAACAGCCAAAGCATTTTCATCGCTTGCCAATGTGCGCATTACATCAAATTGCGTATCAGAGTTTTCGGGTATTTCTTCCAGCCTTCTAAGAATAACAAGCGCATTGAGATCGCTCATGTGAGCGTCTACTGAGTCTTTTAAACGCTTCATATCGATTTTGTCGTTCTTGCCTTCTATTAAAACAATAATATTGGGGTTATCCGAACCCTGTACTACAGGTACAAATCCTGTAATGCACAGCATCAACAATATCAAAGTTGAAAATTTGTTAATAATCATCAATGACAGGATGTAATGCCGTCTTTTGCGCGTTTGGCTTCCATTGTTCCGGGCCAATTTGCAACAACTCTATTGTAGTCCGTAATTGCTTCCTTGCACTTTCCCGTTTTTACAAGAGCATCAGCCCGACGTCTAAGCACCTCAGAAAGTCCAAAGCCGTTTTTGTGTAAGGATATATACTCATCACAGGCAGCTATTGTTTCATTAATTCGTCCTCGACTTTGCAGAACTCTTATTCTCTCCGCCCTTGCTGTTTCGGCTAAGAGTCCGTTGGGAGATTTTGAGAGATATTGTTCAAAATGATGCAAGGCTTCGTTGGGCAATCCCATTGTACGATATTCGATTTGACCGAGGGCAACAAGACTGTCAGCAGCCGTACTTGTGTTAGGATAGTTTTCTATTATTCTCATGTATACGTTTTTGGCCTCATTGAACATTTTAGCGCTTCTGTAAGCTCTTGCAAGTCCGGCAAGCAATTGAACAGTAGCTGCTGCTTTGGGTTTTTCGGCAACCATACTGTTAACAATACTTGATGCCTCTCCAAAACGTCCTTGTTTTACAGCTTCTTCCATTTTGACAGCAGCAAGCTGATGAGATAACGATTGAGACTTGATATGAGTTGTTTTGGTCGTATCCGAACCCTCTTCTTTGGTCGATACATCACATATATCTGCCAAGCATAATTCAACAGCAAGTTGCTCAGAGGAGATTTCTCGTTTGGAAAAAATATTTTCTTTTAGGGTATAAGCTTCTCCTGGAAAAACCAAGACAGTTTGTTCTGCCTTGTTTCTAATTTCAACACTTCCTTCACTGACCATGGTTTCTTCTGCTCCGTCCGGAAGCAGATTAACCGAAAAAACGGTACCTCGCGCCTCCGTTTCTGAGTTTGGAGATACAATAACAAATCGAAAATTGCTTTCTTGAGCACCTATTTCGGCTACAACCCTTCCGCGATTTAGCTCAAAACGTGCTGCATCTGATGACATTTCTAATGTCGTAATAACGGAATCAGGAAACAGAAAAAGAGATGTTCCTGGAAAAATCTCAATTTCACGGCGACCGTCCGGATAGAAATACATTGAATACCCTGAAAAATATACTTCGTTGGCAGTCTGCAAAGCGACATTCGATTGCTCAGATGAATTTCTAAACTGTAAAACTAAAAATGACAATCCCGTAAGCAGCATCGCTGATACAGCTGCTGAAAGCACTACTGTTCTCAGAGATTTATATTTTGAAAAAACAGGAACAACCGACGGACGACGAAAGTTGGCGGCTGCAACAGCCATTCGACGTTTTACAAAAGGATCCATCTCTGTTTCGCGTACAGCTTTCCCTATGCATTCGACAACTTCATAACAATTTCTGCACTTCGAGCAATCACATAAATGTTGTTCGATAATGGTGAGTTCAGGTTCCTTCAGCAATCCTTCGCGAAATTGATCCCACGAATCCATAAAGTGTTTGCAGTTATGATCCATCATATCCCCACCTCTTTTGCAACTTGTTTACAGTAGGGATCTTTTTGCAGTTTGTTTCCCAATTCAATCCGCCCGCGCTGAAGTCTTTTTTTGGCGGTTTCAACCGAGCAGTTCATAGCATCGGCAATTTCCACCGTAGAATATCCGTGAACAATCGATAGTACTAAAGGAAGTCGATTTGTCAGTTTCACGGACTTCATATGAAAAGCAACCCTGTCCAAAAGTCGATGCTCTTCGGTTCGTTTGTCAGGGGATCGATGACTAGTATCCGCAAAAAGTTCGAGTTTATCTGAAAAAGGAATTATTGACCAAAAAGCCCGCCGTTTTAGATGTCGCCAAGCAGCCCTGACGGCCACGCGATTGAGCCAAGAACTAAAGCTTCCCGCACCCCGAAACGAAGGAAGACCTGCAAGCGCATCGATGACGGCGTTTTGAACTATATCATCAGTTTCAGAACCGCCGCCGCATGCTAAATACACCGAACGCCATATCCGAGGAAGACACAACGCAGCCAATTCCGCCAAAGCTTCTTTGTCGCCTTCAACACTCCTCGATATCAGCTCTTCACTGAATTCGATCTTTTTGAGCTTTTCGTTCGTCAACTTAAATGTCATCGCGATTATCATAGCATACAGCCTTTTAGAGAGCATGCCTTTATAAAAGGGGACATTTTTTACTAAGATAGGATAATTATTTTTTTAGGTCGTTGAGTCTTTGTTGTAACGATACTTTTCTAGAAAATTAAAAACCGACGCTCATACCGCCGTCTACAAACAATGTTTGCCCTGTAATGAAATTAGCATCATCAGAAGCCAAGAACAGGTGTGCCTTAGCAATTTCTAAAGGAGGCAACGGTCGTCCTAGAGGAATCTTAGCCAACATCGCTTCCCTCATCTTTTCGGGCACTTCCGCCAGCATCGGGGTTTCAACTGCTCCCGGAGCAATAGCGTTTATGCAAATGTTTTTCTTGGCGTATTCGAGAGCAAGTGTACGAGTAAGGCCGATTACCCCCATTTTGGAAGCAGCATAGTTGGCTTGTCCAGGATTTCCCAAAGTCGAAATAGAAGCGGTGTTAACGATCTTTCCGCCGCGCTGAATTTTGGTTAAAACAGCTTTGCAGCACAAAAATGAACCCTTTAGGTTAACATCCATAACCAAATCCCAATTCTCTTCACTCATGCGAATAGCTACAGCATCTCTGGTAATTCCGGCATTGTTAATGAGAATATCTATTTTGCCGAAGGCTTGTATAGTAGAAGCAACCAAATCCTTAACCTCAGCTTCATTGGCGATATTACATTTAAAAGCAACCGCTTTGCCGCCTTCAGAGTTAATCGATTCAGCCAATTTGTTTAGCGGTTCCATAGCCAAGTCGCACAAAGCCACCGATGCCCCTTCTTGGGCAAAAAGCCTGGCAGTGGCTTCGCCTATACCGGCAGCAGCACCGGTAATAATTGCAACTTTGTCTTTTAATCTGTCCATTTAAATAGCTCCTTTATATCAATTTTCGTCCGGCCACTATACAGAAATCACAGGTGACAATCAATTGGAAACACAGAGACCGACTTTGGACAACACAGGCGAAAAGATTGTAAATCTAAAACAACAAATTCTTTGCGGTGTTGTTAAAATTCAAATCAGTTTTGCAAGATTTTAACAGACCTCTGCAATTTCAATTTGAAGTTAAGGAGGCCGAATATAATGGTTTGTCAATTACAATTTACCAATTTAATAAACATGTTCAGATATTTTCTAATAAATCCTGCTCTGTTTTTGTTCATCATTTCAGCAAGTTGCACTGAAGATCCAAATAAAGATTCGGATACATCTCAAGCAACTGATAATGGAAATTCAACAGGTACCGGAGATGTCGATGCCGACGCAGATTCAGATGCCGACAACGATACAGATACAGATGCCGACTCTGATGCTGACACTGATGCTGACACTGATGCCGATACCGATTCTGACTCTGATGCTGACGCCGATGCCGACTCTGATGCTGACGCCGATGCTGACTCTGATGCTGACGCCGATGCTGACGCCGATGCTGACGCCGATGCTGACAATGACACTGACACAGACGCTGATACAGACGCTGATACAGACGCTGATTCTGACTCGGATGCTGATGCTGACAGTGATACTGACTCTGATACGGATACTGACGCTGATACGGATACTGACGCTGATACAGATACTGACGCTGACGCTGATGCTGACGCCGATGCTGACGCCGATGCTGATGCTGATTCAGATACTGATACCGACCAAGAATGCACACCTCCGACAGAGGGAACATCCGGTAAAAATCCTCTTTTTACTCAATTCTATACCGCCGATCCCGCACCAATGGTTTACAATTGTACTTTCTATATCATCTGCGGCCACGACGAAGGCAGATCAGGATTTACTCTTCACAATTGGTATATCTTGTCCTCCACCGATATGGTGAATTGGTCTGAAAACGGCGGTCCTGTAATGGGATGGATCGATTTTAGCTGGGCCGGAGGAAATGCATGGGCAAGCCAGATGATCGAACGCAACGGAAAGTTCTTCTGGTATGTTCCGATAGCTGAAAGAGTAGGTCCTATGGCCATCGGTGTTGCGATTTCGGACACTCCGACAGGGCCGTTTACAGACCCCATCAGCAAACCCCTTATTGACGACAGACTTGAAATGGCGAACTGGAACTACGAAAACGATTACGATACACCTTATACCATTGATCCGAGTCCGTTTATTGACGACGACGGACAAGCCTATCTCTACTACGGAAGTTTCTGGCGGGTAATAATTGTAAAACTTAAAGATGACATGATCTCTTTGGACGGAAAACTCGAAAATGTAACCATCAGAGGTACTCCGTCAGGCGACGGTTTCTTCGAAGCTCCGTTTGCTTTCAAAAGAAAAGAAATTTACTATCTGATGTACGCTGCCGGAGCAAACCCGGCCAAAATAGACTATGCAACATCCGACAGTCCGTTCGGACCTTTTGAATGGAGAGGGAGAATCCTAGACTCACTGCCGAATGCTCCAGGAGAAGATGCGGCAACCAGCCATCCCGGTGCTGCGGAATTTGCCGGCCAATGGTATTTAACATATCATCTAAGCAACGGACCGAACAACGGAGGAACCTATCGCAGACAGGTCGCCGTAGACAAAATGTATTTCAAAGAAGACGGCTCCATAGAGCCTGTAACGCGCACCGACGGTTTAAGCTTCTAAAAATAAGACATTATCTATCAGGTCCATACTAATCGCATCTGTGTTACTCGTTAGAATATTCTCATAAACAAATCTGATTGTTTTCTTCTCCATTGAAGGTTAAGAGAAGAATAAATGAGAAAAACAACCAAAAAACAATTAAATCTAACACTCCTAATCGGCTGTCTTTTTGCTCAGTTCTTAATACCGACAACCGCTCTGGCCCACGGAGGATTGGCTGAAGCCTTATTGATCGCAGGTTTTACAATTCACCTAATTACTTCACTGGTGCTGACATTTATCGGCACTCTTATCTTTGGAAAAGTTCGAAAACCAAGAGTGTTCGGATTATCATTCGCAACGACTTTTTTTGTTGCAATACTTGTAATGCTGATTCTCTTTGCCTTTACCTTCGCCATTCCCCATTTTTCGGATTTTGGGTTTATAGCGGCATATATCATTACAATTATTGTCGTATCGATGCTGTCTACAGCCTTTTTCAGCGGTGCTTTTAAGAAATAGTGCAGTCCAAAACCTAAACCGGTTTTAAACCCCTACGCTCTTCAATAAACGCCATAGCCCTCTCGGCCGAAGAAGAAATTACAAGTTCTTCGGGATAGGCTGATTCTATGAGATAGGGAGCAACCGAAGTATCAAGCCCCAGCTCCTCAATGGCATGCATGTCGCTGGTTACTACCATTTTTGCTCCAAGCTTAAGTGAAACTTGAACAAGATTTTGGGTTGTATCAGGATCCACTCTGTTCAGCATAGTTTTTGAATTATTGAGCTCTATTGCAATGCCTCTATCTTTTGCTGCTGATATTACGGTTTCAAAATCTACGGAATAATCTTTGTCGTTGAGGTGGGTTAAAATATCAATTGAAGGATTGCTATCTATTGCCCTCAGCATCATTTCCGTATATTTCTCTTTTCCCAATCCTTTGGGCGTATTGGGATGAATACCAAGCAATACCACATCCAAGTAGGGCAGCTTGCTAAGCGGCAAATCAATGCCGCCTTTTTCATCCTTCAAGTTACATTCCATTCCTTTTAACAAACGAATGCCCTCTACCGGATTACGAAGCCTGTCAAAAACCGGACCGTTTGTTCTAGGTGACAAAGCAGGACCGTGGTCAGTTATAGCCACTGCCGTCATTTTGAGCAATTTGGCGCGTTCTAGAATTTCTAAATGGGTATGTATTCCGCAACAACTAAAAAAAGAGTGGGTGTGCAAATCAACAGACAACATGAAACAACCTCTAAATCTATTTTATTCTTCGCTTTCTTCATCTTCATCTTCGTCACCTTCTTCTGATGACAGATTTTCCATGCTTTCCAGTAATTGACCGGCGATGGCAACTGCTTTTTTAGCCTTTTCTGCTATTTCTTCATTACGCTCTATCATCTCAAGAAGCTCGGTAACTTTGTTGTTGAGTCCTTCTATTTCGCCTTTCAGCGATGCAACAGTATTGTCAAGATTGTCGCCGCGTGCGATCTGTTCTGTTAGCTTGTTCTTTGTATCCTCAAGCGTTGCTTTGGTCTCAGCATGATCTTTTTGCTCTTTTTCAAGAGTATCAACTGTTTCAGTTAATGTTTTCTGAGTTATTTCAAGTTGCTTTAATGTGTTTTCAAGAGACTCACGAGTAGAATTCAATTCATTGTTGAGGTTACTCTTTTCGTCTTCTAAACACTTTACCTTGTTTTCTTCTTCTACAATGCGGCCGGACAGTTCGTTTTCTTTGTCGCTGCGTTCCTTATTGATGCCTGAAATTTTCTCTTCGTATTCAGCTTTTTGAGCTGCAATAGCTTCTTCTTTTTCTTTGCTAAGAGCGGATTTCAAGTCTTCTGTTGCGGATTCGTGTTCTAAATGCTGTTTTGACAGTGCAGCTTCCTGTCGGCCTGCCGCCTCCTGCTCTAATTTGATGCGTTGTTCCTCAAGAGTTTTGGCAGCATCTTCTTTTTCTTTTTTCACCTCAGCTTCTCTGGCCGCCGTTTCCGCTGCCAACTGCTCTTCCAACGATCCATTTGTTTCCGTCAGTTCAGAGTGCTTCTGCCTTAAATGCTCATGTTCAACATTGAGTGTTTCAAGCTGATTCTCAAGCTTATTTAGTTGTTTGTGAACATTGATATTTTGATCTTCAAGGTCCGCCTTGTTACGCTCTAAACTGTTAATTTTGTCTCGCAGATCGATAATATCTTTTTCTTTTTTATTAACAGCATCTTTTAGATCTAAAAGTTCTCTGTCTTTATTGTTGAGCGCTTCTCTGAGATCCAGAAAATCAGTATTTGATAGAGTACTCTTCTTTGAAGATTTAGCGGCTATTATCTGCTTTTCAAGAGTCTCTATCTTTTTGAGCAGATCTGCGTTTTTGGTTTTAAGGCGTTCAACTGCATCCCTCGGATCTGCAGGTAGAATAGACGGAGTACCTGTTTGAGCAACTGAAACATCCGAAGAGGCCGCGTTATCTTCTTCTTCACTATCTTCCGTCAACTCATCATTATCATATGACGGTTCGATTGAAATAGACACAGAAGGTCTGTTCTCACCAAAATCACTTTCAACCGGACTACTATTAACAGCAATCTCATCAAAAACACGATCGGCAAGTTGGCTGATATCAGAATCAACCGGATTTGCTGTTTCTTGCTCTGACAGTTCATTGTCCGGTTGTTCTGCGCTTTCTTCTCCATCAGCAATTACAGAATCATCAATATCTTCCAAGTCGGCAAGGTCTTCATCTTCTATAATCTCGGCGTCTTCATCCAGTTCAATATTGTCAAAATCATCTTCATCTAAAGACGGTCTATTACCTAAAAGCTCTTCCACTGCCGCAACAATGTCATCTTCGTTAAACGGTTTGTGGATATAATTATCAGCATGCCCTTTTAAACGTTTATGCTTTTCAAAAGTTTCTTCGGTAGCTTCCGAAGATGTAATAATCAGAGGTTTGTCTTTTAATTCGGTATCTTTTTTTATTTTGTTACAAATTGAAAAACCGCTTAATCTTGGCAGTTCCACACATAAGTATACAAGGTCCGGAAGGTCCGCCTTTGCTTTTTCCAATCCTAGGGCTCCGTCACTGACAACATCAATTGTATATCCGCGGTTGCCAAAAGTTTCGCTTAGCATTTTTGCGTACAATGGATCTGCCTCAAAGGCTAGAATATGCTTTCCGGACATAATAAACCTTCTCCTTTACTGCAATTTGGATTTTTCTGCGTAGGCCGAGATTTTCATAAAACGAAGAGTAGAAGATCACTTAGCCGGTGTCAACGTCCCGAAACACATAATGATATTCCTTCGAGAACTTGAAGCTTTTCTTTTATCCCCAAAGGACCGGACCATCCGCCTATTCTACCGTTACCGGCAATAACACGATGGCACGGAACAATTATCAGCAAAGGATTTCTTGACATTGCGCTGCCTACAGCTCTAGCAGCACGCGGGTTTCCTATTGCCGCCGCCAAGTCACCGTAAGAAATTACCTTTCCAAACGGAATTGTTCTAAGTGTTTCAAAAGTTTTCTGAACAAACAGAGATGCCCATGACAAATCCACCGACACGGTAAAACAGGTTAAATCTCCGCAAAAATATTCCTTCAATTCTCTTATAGCAAGCTCAACATGTCGTTCAGCTTTTGCGTTAGTATTATCCGAGTCAACAATAGACGGATTGTCGTTTGTAAAACACACTGAGACAATACCTTTGTCATTTGCCTCAACTGATATGTTACCCCATGAGCACAAAAAAGAACGCTTAACAGTTTGAAAATTCATATTTTCGAAGGAGTATTTTTTTTGTTGAACTGGTTCATAGCACTGTCGACCCCTTTTTCAAGCAATGATCTTACAGCTTCGGCACCATTGTTGAGCACTTCAAGCAATGCGATTGTTTCCTCTGAAGAAAATTTTGACAGCACAAAGTCAGAGCATGACCCATGAATAGGTCTTCCTATACCCATTCTAATTCGTAAAAAATCTGCACTGCCGGTTTCCTGCTTTATTGACAATAAACCTTTATGTCCGGCACACCCCCCTCCGGATTTTATCCTTACCGTTCCAAAATCAAGGTCCAATTCATCATGAATAACAATGATATTAGCAACTTCGATATGATAGTATTGAGCAACTTTGCTTACACATCTTCCGGAAAGGTTCATAAAGGTTTGAGGTTTTATGAGAGTAACCTCAATATCTGACATTGAAAATCCGGTAATCTCTCCTTGAAACTTTTCTTTCCATAAAGGAGCACTCGATTGAGCAGCCAGATGATCAACAGTTAAAAAACCGAAATTATGACGGGTAGATTGATATTTAGGGCCGGGATTACCCAACCCCACAACAAGAAAATGCGTATTCACTGAACCTGCCCTTTAATAGGACTATTTTTTGCTTTTGGGTTTAGCTGCTGCTGCGGCCGCTGATGCTGCACCTTCAGCTGTAACTTCAGCTTCGGTCTTCTTGGAGAAAACTGTAACCAAAGCGGTTTTGGGATTTAATTTAAGTGTTACGTTTTCGGGCATTTTTAGTTGTCCCGCAGTAAAGGTTTCATTTAAACCGATATTGCTTACATCAAGCACAATGGAAGCAGGGATATCGGCCGGTTTACAGCTAATTTGAAGTGTTCTGAATTTCTTTGTAAGATTTCCGCCTAACTGCTCACCTGCAGAACGTCCCTCAACCACAAAAGGTACATCCATATCAATCGTTTGGTCCAAAGATACTGAGTAAAAGTCAACATGTAACAGCTCTCTGGATACCGGATCATATTGATGGTCGCGAACAATTGCGTAACAAGGTTCTGTTCTTCCTTCGATTTCAAGATCAAGAACGGTATTAACCCGATGAGCTCCTGACAAAGCCTTTACCAACTCGCGAGGACTAACAGCTATTTTGGAAGATTCAATATTTTTTCCGTACAAAATTGCCGGCGCAAGCTCTTTAGCACGAAGACGACGTGCCGGTCCCTTGCCGCTTCTGGTTCTGTTGTATGCTTTTAGTTTTACAAATGACATTTCTTACTCCTTGCTCTTTTACCAACAGTAGTCGGTTTATTGTTCATTAAATAGGCCGCTTACCGAATCACCAGTGTGAATGCGCTTTATGGCTTCACCGAGAAGCGGTGCACAGGAAACTATTTTTATCCTGGCCCTAGTTTGATTTTCTTTTGAAACAGGAATAGTATCAGTGATAACCAACTCTTCAATTACAGAAGACGATATTCTGTCAATTGCAGGACCTGATAACACTCCGTGCGTTGCAGCTGCAAACACCTTAAGAGCACCTGCATCAATAAGCGCTTTGGCCGAATTTGTAAGGGTCCCGGCTGTATCAACCATGTCATCGACGATAATACAGTTGCGGCCTTTAACATCACCTATTATGTTCATTACACTGGAGACGTTGGCGGACGGCCTTCTTTTATCGATAATTGCCAAATCAGCATGCAGTTTACCTGCAAAAAATCTTGCTCTTTCGACTCCGCCTGCATCGGGAGATACCACGACAACATTTTCGGGTACTTTTTCTTTTAAATAACTGACCAAAACCGATGATCCATATAGATTGTCAAACGGAACATTAAAAAACCCTTGAATTTGACCCGAATGCAGATCAACGGAAACAACACGATCAATGCCGGCTGCTTGCAGTAGATCTGCAACTAATTTCGCACTTATCGGACTTCGGGAAGATACCTTTCTGTCCTGACGAGCATATCCGTAATAGGGAATGATGGCAGACACAGATGATACGGAAGCCCGTTTTAGTGCATCAATAATAATCAACAGCTCCATCAAATTATCGTTTACAGGCGGACAGGTCGGTTGAATTACAAAGGCGTGAGAGCCTCGAATATTTTCATCGATTTGAACAAATATTTCGCCGTCTGAGAATCTTCTGGTAGTTATCGTTGTAGGTTTAATACAAGCACAACGGCATATTTCTTGGGCCAAGGCCGCATTTGCATTGCCGGCAATAAGACAAATTGTCTGAAAAGACATCGTATACGCTCCTTGATAATATTTGTTTTTAGTTGGGGCGGTAGGATTCGAACCTACGATAACGGGTACCAAAAACCCGGGGCCTACCGCTAGCCTACGCCCCAATAAATGCCGACGAGAAAAGAGGTGAGCAACAATGGACAATATCTCGTGTCCGGGCCCGCCTTCCCCTTATTAGTAAGGGGCCTTCGGTTCGCGCCGGTTACGGCCAAGCCCCCAATATCAAAGAGCGATATCTGTGTCAATAAACATTTGAAAAACCAAAAAATAATTTTGAAAGATTAGAATACGTCTACCTTCTCAGGCCGGGTCGAGTTAAGTTACCCTGCCGAATTTTGATACGCTATTCGCTCGAATTAACGCAGCCTGATTACATGTGTCACACATATGCAGTGTTCGTATCCATGTGAAAAAACAATATACACTGCCTAAATTTCTATGTTTGGTTTTCATGGTTCATTTATGGTTTAAGCTTTCGAAAGTTCGAAATTTTGTTTTCCAACTTCCAATAAATGTAGTTTATTGTTTTAAAATCTTTTTTTGTATGGTCCGGTTTGATTTGGTTTTAACTTATGCTTTATTCTTTATTAATTACATTTTTAAACCTGGAAATACTTTGCCAAACCGTTTCTTTAAAATAATTGTATTAGCGGCATTACAAAACTGATTAATAAGTTTAGGAGAAAGCGCAAAATATGGCTAAACGTGTTTTCAATAATCCCAAGTTTTATAATGAGCGATTCCTCAAAGATTTTCAACATGACGCCGAAGAGTGTAAGAACATAAATGAGTTTAAATCACTCCTACATGAAACAGTTCAAAAAACAATCGGTGCATCCGGAATTGTTGTTGTTCCTTTTTATAAAAACAACGAACATTCAAAACCCGAAATAATTGTATGTAGCGAGGTATTTTCTTCCGAAGAAACAGCTACGCAGATTGTCTCGGCTTTACCCCTTATTGACAAAGAATTAGGTCCTGTTACAGATATTTTATCCCGAAAAGTGCGAACATACTGTTTGGATCACTATTTTGGAGTTCAATATCTGGAGAAAACCAAAACCTATAACAAGCTTTGTCGACCCTTTCAGGCGGAGCAATTAATAACAGGTATAATGGGGTCGTTAGAACATCCTCTAGGAATTGTATGTCTTACTCGTTCCGCCAAAGAGCCGTGTTTTTCAGAACAAAATATTGTATTTGCAGAAAAGGTTAGAGGTTTGACCGAAAGGGCTCTTTTTAACATCATCAATCTCAACCATAGCAAATCCTTACAGTGGTCGATTGTTAAAGACATGGCTGCAATGTTGCCGGTCAAATCTGCAGTGCTAAACGCAGAAGGTTGTTTCATTTGGTTTAACAAAACAGCAAAACAAGAATTAGACAAACATATCTGGGGAATCGCTAACTGCTATTACCTTTGTTCAGAAAACAAAACCATCGCATCATGGCGAGATACCGTATTCCAGATGAAATCGGAAAATCTAGACTATCTAAAAACCTCAAACGGACTTTCGGCGATAAGATTTGCTTCCGATAATAATACTGCACTGTATCTTATAATGGACGAACCTGTTTGGAATAAAACGGATATAAAAATAACAAGTAAAGAGCTTTCACCAAGAGAAAAGCAAATAGCCCAAATGGCATCAGAGGGATATACTCCTATCAACATTGCTGCAATTCATAATATTTCTGTGGGTACAGTACGCAATCATCTAAAGAGTATTTATCGCAAATTAAATATCTCATCCAAAATGGAGCTTGTACTCCGCTACAAATAGTGTTCGTAGGCATGCGTCTCATAAACTCTTTAAAAAAGTACTGCAATATCCAATTTGGGATATACTCACGAAGAAAAAACAAGATTAAATAGATAATAAGTTTACAGCAAAATTAAATATGAATCCGACGCGGGGGGATGAGGGGGGGGAATACTATTATTTAAATAGTATCCATCAAAACGCCCCTTTTTGAAGGGGCGAAGGTGTCATTTGACAAGCAAGCATGTATGATTTTACGATAGTGCCTCTGACCTAAAACAGTACTTCTGAAGCGGATAATAACTAGTAAAGGAGAAACCATGTCGTTTAGTAAAGGATTTAACCAATCGTCATATTCAGACGTCAGACATTTAATTCAACCGGGAGATGTTCTTGCTTTTGGCGGCTGTAACTTTGGATCAAGATGGATACAGTTATGTTCAAAATCCAATGTAAATCATGTGGCGACGACAATTCAGAGATATACAAAAGGCGCTTCTTCATCAAAGGAATATGATCTTGAGATTATAGAATCAGTTTTTCGAAGGGACGGCTTTAGCGGTGTTAGAACCGTTTTAGCAAGTAAGCTGCTTGAAAACTATCCGGGAAAAGTATGGTGGCTGCCGCTTGGCGAAAGACAACGCGAAAAAATAAAAGAAAATATTGAACTATTCAATGATTGGATGCTGCGCCAAAAAGGAAAAGACTTTGATTTCAAACAAGCAACTCAATCTGTCTTTGACATTTTTGACAGTTTTCCTTTTCTAAAAGAAGCAACCTATGCAGAAGAAGATTTTTCAAAATTCTTTTGTTCAGAACTCGTAGCCGCCGGTCTTGAACTGTGCGGAGTTCTACAAAAACTCAATGCGTCAGAAGTAACCCCAATTGATTTGTGTATGTTTAATATCTATGCTGACTACTATGTTTTGATTCAAGATAACGACCAAGAAGGAAAAATATCCGAAAAGATTAACGGATTTAACACGGTTAACGAAAAAGGATGGGGAATATGACAAAGGCTGACTCCTGAGAAACAACTCAAACATAGAAAAAACCAAGTCACTGTATTTTGTGCTCACGCATTGTACTGAACACCTAATCTTCTGTCTCAAATAAACCAGTCACTGCAATTTATGGGTTTGTTTTCGCGAATTAAAAATGAATACTAATATCTACCTTAGAATACGATCCAATATACCGTCGAGTTCGTCGTAGCTGGTATAGGTTATCTCGACTTTTCCCTTGCCTTTGGAGTCTTTGATATCAACTCTTGCACCGAGTGCTCTCTGAAGTTTTTCTATTAGCGATTTTACCTCAGGACTCTGCTCTTCGGAAGTACGTTCAATTTTACCTACGGCTTGTTGTCTGGCTTTACGTTCTGTATCTCTCACGGAGAGTTTCTTGGCCTTAACCGCTCTGGCAAGGGCAATCATTTTCTCAGGAGTCGGCGATTGTAAAATTGCGCGTGCATGGCCTTCACTAAGTTCGCCTTGAATGACCATGTTTCTAACTTCTATAGGCAAACCCAAAAGTCTCAAACAGTTGGTAACGGTAACTCGCTGTCTGCCTATACGGACAGCAGCCTCATCCTGAGTATATCCATGTTCATCGATTAGTCGCTTAATGGCCTCAGCTTCTTCAATAGGATTTAAATCCTGTCTTTGAATGTTTTCTACAAGGGCCATCTCAAAAGCCGAAGCCGGTCCTGCGTCTTTTATTACAACCGGCAGTTCTTTGAGACCGGCCAGTTGTGCCGCTCGCCATCTTCGCTCACCGGCAATTAGCTCATATCCGTCTCCGTTGTCCCTGCGCCTTACAAGTGCCGGTTGAATAACACCCTGCTCTTTTATTGACGCAACCAGACCTTCCAATTTCTCATCGTCAAAGTATCTTCTGGGCTGCCCCGGCTGAGGATGAATTCGTTCTACAGGACATAAAAAATACTCTTTATTCGCAGAATTTCCTGCAGGAGAAGAAGCTCCCGGAATCAACGCCCCCAAGCCTTTTCCCAATGCCCTGCGTCCTTTGTTTAGTTTGTCGTCCAAGTTGACATCTCCAAATATTCTTTAGCAAAATCGAGATAACACTGAGAACCTACAGACTTTGCATCGTATAGAAGCGCCGGTTTTCCAAACGACGGAGACTCAGACAACCTAACATTTCTAGGAATCACCGTATTAAAAACCCTTCCCTCGTAGTTGTCTCGAACTTCCCTTGCTACCTGCTCTGACAAACTGGTACGTTTGTCAAACATTGTAAGCAAAATGCCGTCAACTTCTAAATCAGGATTAATACCCTGCCGAATTATTCCTATAGTGTCCAGCAGTCTCGAAAGTCCCTCCAAAGCATAGTACTCGCACTGCAAAGGAACTATAACAGCATCCGCTGCGCACAAGGCATTAAGCGTTAAAAGCCCCAAAGAAGGAGGGCAATCAATGATAATAAAATCGTAGTCATCCCTAATTGAAGCCAAAGCGTTTTTTAGATGCTGTTCTCTGTTTACCGCATCAACCAATTCTACTTCAGCGCCGGCCAAATCTCTTCCCGCAGGCAATACGTCTAAATAATCCAGCGCCGAAGCGGCGATAGCTTCCTTTGCAGGTTTAACACCGATCAACACTTCGTATGTACCCAACTCCAGATTTACAGAATCCAAACCCAACCCGGAAGTAGCATTTCCCTGAGGATCCAAATCGACCACCAAGGTGCTCTTTTCGGCCGCAGCAAGTGATGCGCCTAGATTTACAGCGGTAGTTGTCTTACCTACACCGCCTTTTTGATTTGCAACAGTAATAATTCTGCCCATTTTATACCAATCCGGACCTCTCAAAACTTTTCTCGGTCCTAGTAACTAAAAAAACTCCATGTTTTTAAAAGACTCTTAAGTCAAAGTCGATGTTTTTTATACAGCGCGGTATTTTATACAATATATTGTCACTTCGCAGTACAATTGTATATGTAATTATAACTGTCAAAAATAGACAGTTTCTAATAATAGGAGACAATCACAGGTGAGCGAAAAAAACAAACCCAATACAGACAAATCTGTAAACAAACGTTTTTTATACGAAAAATGCTTTCCTGCCAAAAAAGCAGACGGAAAAGGCAAACGTTCTTCTGACTGCGGCGACACAATTGAATTTTCAATCAACCTAAAAAATGATGTGATAGATGATATTGTTTTTCAAATTAACGGTTGTACCAACACCTTTGAAGCAGCAAAAGCCGCAGCCTCTCTAGTGCAAAAAAAACACATTAAAGAAGCTATGCAACTTTCTTCACCTCAAGCAATCGACGAAAGAGCAAAGCTACCTGAGCCCAACAGACACTGCGCCGATCTTGCATCAGAAGCTTTGAGAGAAGCCCTACGAAACGCTCTAATAAACGCCAGAGAGCCCTGGAGAAAACTGTACAGAAAATCGTGAATTTTAGCATATTTTGCATTCCGAAAAAAGGCTCTCAATCTTTTACAAAATCTGAGTATTTTTTGTTGACACACTTAACAGCCTTTGATACTCACCTCTCGCTCTTGAGGCGGGGCGGATAGCTCAGTTGGAAGAGC
>CAYWLQ010000062.1:0-3442 GCA_964458775.1 uncultured Myxococcales bacterium
CGACCAGCGCAAGGTAAATTTTATAGAGAAGAGTTTGGGACTTGGAATTAACTCTTTGGTGTTGGATTTGGCTTGCGGTAACGGTCGACACTCGGTGGGTATGGCAAAACGGGGGTATAGAGTTGTTGGAATTGATCTCTCTCTTCCAATGCTTGCTCAAGCAGCTGAACTTGCTCAAGATGAGAGGCAGAATATAAACTTTATTCACGGTGACATGCGAGACCTAAGCTTTGACAAAACCTTTGATGCCGTATTTTGCATGGGAACCAGCTTCGGCTATTTCGATGACGATACCAATGCTAGAGTTTTACAGGGAGTGTATAGAGCATTAAAACCTGGCGGTTCGTTTTTGCTGGAGGTTGCAAACAGAGATCACGTAGTGGGACAAACCCCTGAGTTGACTTGGTTTGAAGGTAACGGCAGCATTTGTATGGAAGAAACCTCTTTTAATTACCGTACCAGTCGTCTTGTTGTTACGCGACAACTGATAATGGATGGAGGCAGACAGGTTCAAAATGACATCTCCATTAGAGTCTATAGTTTACACGAGATAGAGCAGATGTTCTTGCGAACAGGTTTTGAAATAGGGAATGTTTCCGGGCATACTGCTACTCCAGGCGCATTTTTCGGTCCTGATTCGGTTCGTATTTTCATTTGCGCAAAACGTTCCAGATAGAGCGGTTTAAGCCCTCAATTCTTTTCTTCTATCTCATAATAAAAACAACCAAGTATACAATCTTTACCTGGCTTATATTGTTAATATTATATCTGGCAATAGATATTGTAGAATTTACAAACATATTTAACATCGGAGCGGATTCACTGTTTAAGGTTTATGTTTTCAAGCTTCCTTCAGCATTGTCTTTCTTGCTTGCTCCGGCAGTATCTTTAGGTGCATCCTTATGCAAAGCGGATATCCATCGCTCAGGAGAGCTGGATGCTATTCAAGCAGCAGGAATCGGCACATTAAGGATTGTTTTCTATCTAATATGCGTTTCTATCATTGCTGTGCCTTTATCTTTTCTTCTGTCTTTTGTTCTTGTACCGACTGCTACGGCAAAATTTGAAGCAGAAATTCGCGGTTTTTCTGTAAATACAGAAACTCTAAATAATTTTCTTTGGACCTTTCAGAATGACGCTTTTGTAAGGATTATTGATAACGGAAATATTGACGAATTGTTAAATATTGACGACCAAGGACTTGCATTGAAAAGATTTACGAGAAAAAGTGATAAGGATGTCTCAATAGAGCGATCACAGGAAATCATAGCGTGGGATGCAGAGAGCGGTTGGAGAATTGAAAAGGGAGTTAACATTTTTAGTGATCAAGTGTTGTTCAAACCGCCGGCCTTTAGCGCTGCTAACGTACTTCCAGGACAGTCACTTTCTTCTGAAGAACTCAAACAAGCTGCAATTATCGCCCAAAATATCGGTTTGTCAGACGGCGCTTTGCGGGCTGAAAAAGCTTTGCGGAAAGCTATTGTTGCAGCTTGTATTGTCATTTCCACTTTGGTTTTAACAATAATGTTTGTATTTCAAATAAAAAATGCCGGTGCAGCAGCCTTGGTCAGTCTGGCGGTTACGGCATTGTATTGGTTGGCATCAGCGGTAGCATGGAACGGAACTGCTTCTGAAATATGGCATGATTACTGGCTTTCTATAGGGGTTCCCGTACTATTTGCAATAGCATCAACGACGTTGTTTTGGATGAATCGCCGTACTGTGATATGAATCTTCATTGCGTGTATATCGAGAACGAACTCGATTTGATAAAGAGGAGAATTAAAAAATGATGATGAAGTTAATTTTTATACTTTTCATGACTGGAATTCTAGGGTGCGGTCAAAAAAAGGAGCCTTTACCTACTGCTGAGCCGGACAAAACTGAATCTTCATCCATAAGCGAAAACATAAGCGAAAAACAAAAAGATATTTCCCCAAAACCGGCAACATCCGAAGTATCTGTCAAGGACTCCATGAGCTTATTCATCGCACAGTCGTGGTTTAAGGCCAATGACCAAGGCAGGTTTACCGTTCCTGACAAAGGGCAGCTTCTCATTCTCAAAGCGAAAGACGGCAAGTGGGAGTCTGAACAAATTGAAGATACCGAATCTAATGTTTTTCACAAAGCATTGCCTTTGGATGATAAAAGAATTCTTACAATCGGCGGTAACGCAGCTCGTCTAAAATTGTGGTCAAAAAAAGACGGAAACTGGACTGCAGAAACTATATGGGGACCTGAGTTCGGCGGTAAACACAATCGTTTGCGAGATTTTGAAAAGGCTGATTTCGACGGTGACGGCAAAGATGACCTTGCAATTGTTACTCATGATCAGGGGGTTGTTGCTGTGCTATTTCAAAAAGACGGAGGAAAATGGGAAGTAAAGGAACTTAACAGAGAGTCTGGAATATTTGTTCACGAGGCTGAGATAGGCGATTTGGACTATGACGGTAAACTGGAAATAATAACTACTCCGAGTCTGCCCAATACCGTATCCGGCAAAGATCAAGGCGGAAAAGTTATGAGGTATGCGTGGAACGGAAAGGGATTTGATAAATCAGAAATAGTATCCTTTGATACCCGTCATATTAAAGAAATAATGGTAAAAGATTTGGATCGCGACGGAAAAGATGAGTTGTATGCTGCGATTGAAGCGGAAACCGACGGACCTAAAATATTAAGTCCGGTAGAAATTAGAAGATATGACTATGCAGAAGGAAAGTTTTCTTCTGTATCGGTGGTAACTCTCGAAGATCGGTTTTGTCGATTTCTCACTTCCGGTGATATGAACAATGACGGCACAATCGATTTAATAGCAGCAGCATTTTCGTCAGGAGTAACTTTGATAAAGAAAGAAGGCTCATCATATAGCAAAACAACAATAGATGCAGACTCGGGCGGATTTGAACATGCAGCCTATGTCGTTGATTTGGATAAAGACGGAAAGCCGGAGTTGTACGTTGCCGACGACAAAACCGGTACTATCAATAGCTACATTGAAAAAGACGGTGTTTTTGTAAAACAAGAACTAAACAAACGTCAAAATCCGACTCAAGCAATGGTGTGGAATATTACGCACGCTGACTTCTAAAAAAATCTGTTTCAACAAAAGAGATGGAAGAGGAACAAATGAAAGTTCTAATAATACTTATTGCTGTGATTAGTTGTTTTTTTGGGGGATGTAAAAGTAACGATTCATCTCTCTTAGATACAGAAGAGACTGACTACTCCGACGCAGATTCGGACTCGGATGCAGACAGTGATACTGATACTGACACGGATGCAGACGCAGATTCGGACACTGATGCGGATTCGGACACTGACGCAGATGCGGATGCAGATTCCGACGCCGATACAGACACCGATACAGACACTGATACAGACACCGATACAGACACCGATACAGACACTGATACAGACACCGATACAGACACTGATACAG
>CAYWLQ010000062.1:3542-5440 GCA_964458775.1 uncultured Myxococcales bacterium
CAGACACCGATACAGACACTGATACAGACACTGATACAGACACCGATACAGACACAGACATTGATACTGATACAGATACTGATACCGACACAGACACCGATACTGATACAGATACTGATATCGACACCGATTCGGATACTGATACAGACTCTCAAATACCTGCCGGAGTGACTAAGAACGGTTCAGGTCAGATGACCTATTCGGGATTGACGGTTGTTTCCTATGGCGGATACTTAAACGGTGAGTCCTTTCAACAAGACGGCATTTTAACTTTTAACGGTTATCAATATACTGCTTTTTGGAATACCAACAGAAATGTTGTAATGGCGAGACGAGCTTTGCCTGACGGAGACTGGTCGAAGTTTGATTTTACCGACTACAAAAATACTGCCGATGACGCACACAATACTATTTCGCTCGGTATTTGCCCGGGTGACGGAACTCTACATCTGGCCTTTGATCACCATGATAGTAACTTACACTATCGCAAATCAGTAGTCGGTCTCGCAACTAATCCTTCGCCTTCCACTTGGAACGCGGTTAGTTTTTCTGCTGTGTCAGACAGTCTTGTGAGCGGTCAAAGCATAACAGCCTTGACCTATCCTCGATTTATTGTTGAACCTGGAGGTCAAAAAATGCTCTTTGATGCTCGTATAGGGGCCAGCGGATACGGAGACGAATATTTGTGGGAATATGACAGCGCTAACGGTTCTTGGTCTTCATTGGGTAAGTGGATTGACGGGACATCATCCAGCGTCAATGCGTATCTACACGGAATTTCCTACACTCCTAAAGGTTCTCGGCTGCATGCTTCTTGGTGTTGGCGTGCAACTCCCAATGCGACAACCAATCATGATTTATTTTATGTATACAGTGATGATAACGGCAGAACTTGGAAGGATAACGAAGGAAGCACAGTCGGGGTTTCGGGTTCGTCTTTTATAACCACTGAAACAGTCGGTCCCAAGGTATGGAATATCGGACAAAACAAAGGTCTTATCAATCAAGAGCATATGTCTGTCGATTCAGACGGAAGAGTTCATGTATTGCTGTCTCATATGCCTGATTCCGAACAAGACGACTCCGATTTCACTCGGGCGAGAACAAAAAGTAAATTTTTTCACTATTGGCGCGATCTCAATGGTACTTGGTCAAGGAACAGTTTGGATCTGGCAGTAATAGAAAATTTTAGAGGAGATCTTGCAATATCAGCTTCGAAAAATGTTTATGCAATTCTTCCGGGTCTTCGTATTGCCGGAGCCTCCAAACATAATGGGTTTTCAGATTGGACCTTGCTCGACACCGATGCATCACGACAGTATTTTTCTGATCCTTTGACCGATGCATCGCGGTTATTGACAGAAGATAAGCTGACTGTATTGTATCCTGAGAAATCATCGCCTAACATCTGGACAATAGAATACACCCTACAATAAGCTATACAGTCGGCATGTTTCGAGGCATTCTTAAACCGGTATGAGATTTGTCTTTTTAAAAACTGATATCTGGGGTTCTTCGATAGGCGCATTTGCAACTATTAGCCAGGTTGTTTTGCTGAGAGAGTCATTGTCTGTAGCCGGCGGAAACGAGCTGTCTACAGCAGTAGGCTTTGTGGGTTGGTTTTTGGGTGTTGCGGCAGGAGCTGTAATCGCATCTTCAGCATCACGTTTCTTGACTAATTCTGTTTCAGCGGCCGGAGCTTCCAGTGTTTCGGTGTTTTTTGGATTTGTCGTTCTGCGTCTTCATCGACTGCTTTTAGGGCTTGGTATCGGTGAAGAAGCGGGAATTATGGGTTTGTTTGTGCTTTTGATGGTCGGTCTTGCACTTGGCGGTTTGGCGGCCGGTGCATTGTTTACCATTGCGGCAATGCGTCTCAGTAACAAAAATAGTTCTCCTGT
>CAYWLQ010000062.1:5540-28790 GCA_964458775.1 uncultured Myxococcales bacterium
GAGGAATCAGGCCAATACGAGGTATTGTCAAACGGTCGTTTTGAATATGCTTTCCCCGATCCCTACGACAGACCTGTTTCGATTCATCTGGCGCTGAGCGCTCATAGGCAACCTGATGAAGTACTCATTATCGGTGGAGGTTTTCCTGACAGACTGGAAGCGGCTTTGGCGCATAATCCCAAAAGAGTAGTAATTACTTACATAGATGAAAAAATGGAAGAGCTTTCCCGTCCTCACTATTCAAAAGAAACGCAGCAGGCTCTAATAGATCCGAGAGTCCTGCTGTTGAGGGATGACGGACGCAAATATGTTTCCAGTACAAACGGTAAATACGATGTAATAATAGTATCGGCACAACCGCCGCAAAGTGCCGGAGAAAATAGATTTCATACACAGAATTTCTATCAATTACTTTCTAGTGTGCTGAAAAAAAACGGAATGGTTTTTGTAAATGCTCCCGGAGGAGCTAATGTGCTTTCCAAAGAAGCAGCTTTGTCTGCTGCAACTACCTATCACACTCTCCGTTCGGTATTTTCTGAAATATTAGTAATTCCCGGAATGGAAACCGTTATGGCTGCTGCAAACGAAAAAAAGTCTTTGCCTTCAGATCATAAACAATTTGAACAAATTTACACTGATAGAAATGTGAAAACATTTTCATTTTCAGCACGCAGATTTTTCGATCTTTTAGATCCGGTCAGAACAAAAGAGAGAACCGCTCAGCTTGAAAATATTGCGGCAGAAATAAATACCGATGACATGCCGCGAATATATTCATCCAATCTTGCATTATGGGAGAAGAGTAGAAGCAATAGTTTTTTTAAAGAACCGTTAACGGTTGTGTTGTCCGGGAATGCGATATGGTTTTTTGGGATTCCGATATTGATTTTGATTTTATGGCGTATTGTGCCTTGGTTTGGGCATCGCTCCTATAAATCCGGAGCGACAGTTTCTGTAATGTTTACAGGCGCAGTCGGGATGGCATCTCAACTTGCAATACTGTTGGCTTTTCAGGCCAACCATGGAACTCTGTACACCGCTATTGCAATGCTGACTGCGGTATTTATGTTCGGCTTGGCGATCGGTGCGCTGATAGGTAAACAATATCTCAGCCAAGGAAGACTGCGTGATACGCTTAATGCTGACCTTACACTTATTCTTTTTGTTGCTGTTTTAGGGCTCGTCTTAAAGCATGCTTCACAATGGTCCTTATTGTGTTATGTGTGTTCGGCAGCTGCGGGAATAATAACCGGTTCAGCATTTCCCGCGTTTTTGGGTATGGCGGCCAAAAGTAAAAATCGAGACGAACGAGAAGTTGCTGCCTCAATAGAAAGCGCCGACCATTTAGGAGCGGCTTTCGGAGCCTTTGTAACCGGCATTGTATTTTTGCCGGTCTACGGCTTGGTGATGAGCTGTTTAATTTTTGCCGCGCTAAAATCGGCCGCTACCCTTGCATGCATAGAAATAGAAAATAAGAAATAAAAAAGATTTTTCCCGCAAGCTTTTAGGTTTGTCCGGACATTATCTATCAAGAGAGGCAAAGGGCTTTTCTTCTGTTAAAACGGAAGGAACACCGGACAGAGGAGTATTGGCGCCAAAGAAAGACGCAAGGGGGGGATTTTTATTTTAGAGGGGCAGAACCTACCGCCACAATTCCCACGTTGGGTTTTAACCTCAAAAAAGGTTATTTCATGTCGTTGTCTGCGGTATCTGAAACGTTCGGTCGAGGCAATTGGCGGTGAGCCGGACTCTAATTCAAAGATTTGAAAACATCTTCCGGATTTGCTGCAAACATAAGGCTTTCTATTAAAGACTCAATAGCATTGGCATCGGACGACATAAGACGAGCGCGAATATCTTGAGGTAAAGAAGCGAATTTCTTTTCATATAATCTAATAAATACTTCCATCTTGCCTTCTGCTTTGCCTTTTGCTTCTCCCTTGGCTATTCCTTCTACTATTCCCTCAGCTCTAAGCTCCTGAGACCATTTTTCTATTCTCTCTGAAAGCATTGTCTCCACCTCCTCGGAATATATATCCAAGTCGTCATTCTCAAAATTTGTATCTGCTCAAGCTCCTTGTCATCAACTCGCACCTCTTCAAGCAAAAAATATTTAAATGAAGGAATATACCGCCCCAATCCCGGAGGAGGTTTTCGCACCAAATCTTTAAAGTTAAGAGATGCAGTTCATTTTTCCTCTCCTCGATAAAGCGTAATAGGAAGAACAGGAGGAAGCAGTTTGTCGGTAACCTCTCCGTTTTTGATTAAATCTTGATAAAGCAAAATAAGGTAATTTAAAAGCCGCAAGCCCATGAATCGATCGTTGGTCGATTGAAATTCCAGCAAAACATAAACATACATCCACTCGTGTGCGCCTTTCCATTTTACCCGCCAAATAACATCGTCCTCCCGTTCGCGAAGGTCATCAGAAACGTTTGTTTTACGAGTTCGTCTCCGCCCTTTGGGTTACGGCGAGATCTTTGATTTTCGATGGTCAAGAAATCAATAGGACCGCCCCAAAGACATGCTCTAAATGACGAAGAACAGCCGGGAAGCGACGATAGAATATAACATGGGTTTTAAAACACTCGAAAGAATTGGTTTTTTTTGAAATTTACACCTCATGTACCTGATTTCTTTTGTCTCAAAATTGAAGGATTGGCAAAAACATGTCGGTGTGATAGTTTGCTGCTCCGAAACCATGGGACGCGATTTTTTTAAGGAAATTAACAAAATGGTTTATTTGAAACAAGCAGGGATGATGACAAAATGAAGAACAAAATCGCTAAGATAATTATTGACGAACTCAAATTGAAGGATACTACCCCCGAAACTTTTGATCCGAATTTGGACCTTCTCGAAGATCTGGGCATTGACAGTATGGAACTGACCACCATTGTTGTGGTGCTTCAGGATGAATTCGGCGTCAGAATAGAAGAAGAGGATTTCGGACAATTAACTACACTGGCAAAAATAACTGACTATATCGAAAAACGAAAAGGGTAAATTGTTGTGTCGGTTACATTTAAAGAAATAATCGCCGATCCGATTGTCAATGAACGATGGCTCAAGATAAAAGAATATTTTTTTCTACGAGAGTCTACTTATGACATGACCAGTCGCTGCAATTTAAAATGCGACGGGTGTTACTACTACGAAGGCGACAAACAGCACACAAAGGATGAGCGAGATCCTCAGAAATGGCGAGAGCTTTTGCTGTCCGAAAAAGAGCGCGGAATTACTTTTGTGGTACTGGCCGGTGCTGAGCCGGGACTGGTACCTGAGCTTTGCCTTGCCTGTTACGAGGTAATTCCGCTCGGATGTATCGCTACCAATGGACTTCGTCCGTTTCCGCAGGAAATAGGCTATAAAATTCATGTTTCAGTATGGGGAGACGATGAAGAGTCTCAAAAATACAGAGGCAGAGCATGCCTTGATCAACAGCTGGCTTCCTTCAAGAATGATGATCGGGCTGTTTTTGTTTATACTTTTACCAAAAGAAATATAAACCAAGTAGATTCCGTCGTTAAGCGCATTGCGGATGAAGGCGGAAAGATAACTTTTAATACATTTTCTCCTACTGCGGGCTACAAAGGCGAATTGTTTCATGACAAAGATTCGTTTGCTCGCATATATGACAAAATGCTGACGATGCTGGAAACCTATCCTGGAACGGTTTTGTTTTCGCGCTATTCTGCCGAAGTGCATGCCGATCCTGAGCGGTCTCTTCATCAGCGATTTTCTTGCCCTTATCCCAGGTGTAACAAAGATACCAAGTTGGGTTTGGGGCGTTCATTTAGACAGTACAGAACAGACCTTACCTGGGATCGCTCAGCGGCTTGCTGTGTGCCCGATACCGACTGTGACGAATGTCGTCATTACGCGGCAGGTTCGGCAATTGTAACTGCAAGAATGGCGAGGCATGTGGATTCTGCTGAAAACTTTAGAAAATGGCTGGACTATGTTGATACCTACCTCGCTGTTTGGGTAAGGGGATACTCAAAAGGAATAAATCTGTTCTAGAGATGTGCTCTCTTTACGGGGGTATGTTGGAATAGGGAGAGTCAGAATTGTTGACTATAAAAGATCTTATACAAGACGACGATACTCGAAAAAAATACGAAGACATTAAGAACATGGCGGGTTTAGGCGGCATGCGCAGCTCTATTTATGATGTTACCAATCGCTGCAATCTTAGATGTAAAGGATGTTTTTATTATTCAAGTAATCAGGACAAAGTAAACGACGAAAAAGATTTGGGTGTACTAAAGGCTTTTATCGAAAGTGAAAAAGCTCGCGGTGTTAATTATGCAATTCTAATCGGCGGTGAACCTTCTCTTGAGCCTGAACGACTCGACGTTTGGTATGCCAATATCAAGTGCTCGGCGGCTACCAACGGACTGAAGAAAATTGATCGCGAACGTTATCCCAAAATGCGAGTAGGTATTTCTCTTTGGGGAGATGACGAATACGAAGAGAGATTAAGAGGAAAAAATACCTTTAAGATTTCTCGCGACAACTACAAGGGAGATCCGAATGTATATTATCTGTATACGATTACTCCCGGCTATGTAGACCAAGTGGAAAAAGTTACCCGAAAAATTGAGGACGCCGGCCTTAGGGTTCACTATCAATTGTTTTCTAATGATCAGGGTGTGGACGGATTTGATTGGACAAAAGACGAGTATAAAAAGGCTAGAGACACGATGGATGCCATGCTCGACAAATATCCTCATGTGGTAGTGTCATCTAAATACTATCATCAAGTTCTGACCACCCAGACCATGCTCGGTAGAAAATTCGGTTGGATGGAGTGTCCTTCGGTTTCGGAAGCGGTTGACAATCGAGAACCGAAAGCAAAGAGACTTATGGGCTTTAATTCCTATGCCGCTGATCTTCGAACTATTCATCGATGTTGTACTTCTGTTACAAGAGATTGCGAAACCTGCCATGACGGTGCTGCGACTATGTCTTGGGTTATGGTAAACAAACGAGAGCATATGCAGTCTCCGGAAGACTTTAAAGGTTGGGTGGATGTAACGCATATGTTCGCAAAACTTTACGAATACGTACCGTGGTAATTCATGCCTCGCTCTTCGCAACCTAATGATATAGTCATTGTCGGATATGATTTGGTTTGTCCGCTGGGAACCTCTCTTCCTGAAATTGTTGATGCTTTTTGCGTCGGCAAATCCGGAGTAGGTATAATTTCCAGATATGCACTCGGAGAAAATGATGAGGTTCAAGTATCAGGAGAGGTTCCTAAGCTGCGCTATGAGGATTTTGACTTTTGGAATGAAAGGGACACATCTAACTGGTTTTCGCCGGTTATCTTTCATTCGATGCTTGTTGCCAAAAGAGCCGTCGAGCGTTCGGGGCTTAGCATTACAGATGAAAACGCATCGAGGGTTGCTGTAACTTTTTCGTCTGCGGTCGGCGGACTGGATGCTATGATAGATGCTGAAGACAAAGTTAGGCAGGGGAAACTTCCTCATCCTTTTACTAATCCCAACGGTTGTCTTAATTTGGTTGCAGGAAAGGTGTCTATTCTCACCGGTGCCAAGGGCCCGATTTTTAGTCCTGTAGCTGCCTGCGCCACGGGTGCAGCATCGGTAGCCTCCGCAGCTATGCTTCTCGAAACACAAAGAGCAGATGCGGTTATAGCCGGTGCTTGTGACTTTCCAATAATTCGCTCTCTGTTGTCATCTTTTGCGTCTATGAACGGTGCATTTAGAAGCCGCAAACCGGATGATAGAGGATTTTCCGATCCTACCAAGGTATCAAGGCCGTTTTCGGCAGACAGAAAAGGCTTTGTGGTTTCAGAAGGGGCTGCCGCGATTGTGCTTACCACCAGAAAATATGCTGAATCAAAAGGTCTCACAATTAGAGCGGTTTTGGAGGGCATAGGTATGACTTCGGATGCAAAGCATTATGTAGCTCCCAGCCTGCCCACTATTATTAATTGTATGAAAGATGCTGTTAAAAGTTCGGGTCTAGAACCCGATGAAATCGAAGCCGTCAATGCACATGCTGCTTCAACCGGAGTAGGAGACGCTTTGGAGGCCGAAGCAATTAGAGCTGTCTTCGGTGAACGCAAGCTTAATATCTGTGCAAACAAGTCGCAAATCGGACACACAATGGGTGCCTCTTCGGCAATAGAATTGATAACGGCAATAGAGGGAATTAAACGAGGCGTTTTACTTCCTGTTTTGAACCATATTCCTGACTCCAAAATGTCGAGGATTGATGTCTTTGAACATCCTATTATGTTTGAACACCGAACGGTTTTGTCCAATTCATTCGGATTTGGAGGATGCAACGTATGTTTGGTCGTCAGTGCCTGATAAGAAAGATATCTGCAGTGCAAAAATTAGTCTTGTCGGTTTTTTGGGCTTTTGTTTGTTGTTCTCCTAAAGCGCCGGTGTTGTCTTTGGATGCTGCAGCTACGGGAAACACCAAGGTCGAAATAATTCTTCATCAAGCAATATTAAAATTTGAAGAAGGAAAGTACGGTGAGGCCGATGAGGGCTTTGCAACTATAATCAGAGAATACTCTGAGGATCCTACAGCACGAACGGCAACCGTCTTTCGTGCAAGAATTGCCCTTGCTATGGATAATCCTGAGAGGGCAAGAGATCTTCTGTCTGATTTAAAGGGAACATCAGATCCTATAGCCGAAAGAGCTCTCATATACGATGCGGTAGCAATGCAGCAGATGGGCGACAATAAAGAAGTCATTAACGTTTTGACACGCTATATCAACAGGCTTACTGAGCGAGAAGATATAATAGCACTTGAAACAGCCTTGTGGAATGCCTTGCGTGAAGAAAAAGATCTTGCCGGTGCTGCGGCGTCCGCTGAGCGTCTGTTGGCTTATATTGATAACAACGATGAGAAGAGAGATATTATATATACATACAAAAAACTATTGGTTCCTATTACTGATATCGACACTCTTGACAAAATAGTCGAAGGTTTAAAACAACCCGGGGGTATAAAGAGTGAAACCCTTAGGCGAATAGCTGAATTGTACTTAGAAGCCGGACGTTTTCAAGAGGCTGCGGATATTCTAGATAATTTGGAAGCAGTAAGCCGTCGCGAGCAAGAGGAACAAAGGGAGCAGGTTGTTGAAGAGGATAAAACTGATCCTGCAGCAATTGAAGATGTTGACATGAACACAGTAGGCCTTTTGTTTCCAATATCAGGACGGTCGAGGCTTGTTGGAGATGCTGCTTTGAAAGGCGCAGAGCTCGGCGCAATGGAAAGCGGGATTAAAGTTGTCGTTCGCGATTGTATGAGTTCTGCCGAAGATGCAGTTTCGGCTGTTGAACAATTGGTAAAACAGGATCGCGTATCAGCTATAATAGGTCCTCTTGAAATTGCAGCGGCTGATGCGGCGGCTAAGAGGGCTCAGGAGCTAAAGGTCCCCATTATAGTTATGTCCGTAAAAGAAGAAACGCCCTTGCTTGGAGATTATGTTTTTAGAGAATTTTCGGGAAACAGAGCAGAACCGGCAACCTTGGTGGGGGTAACCAAATTTAGAGGAGCCCGTAGAGCAGGTGTTTTATTTCCAGAAACAGGTTACGGGCGAACAATGCGAGCTATCTTTGCAGGCTATATCAAAGAATCCGGAATGGATTTGGTATCGGAGATTAGTTATCCCGAAAACACAGTAAGCTTTAAAGACCAAGCTGAGAGGATTGCTAAAAGTGCAATAGATATTTTGTTTATACCGGATCAAGCTTCAAGAATTGCCTTGGCCGCGCCTGCTTTGGCGGCAGCAGGTTTGTGGTCGACATCGTTGGGGCAGCCGGCCAGCGGGCCGGGAAAGCCGGTGCAGCTAATTATTCCGTCTGTAGGATACTCCGATGATCTAATAAGAAGAGCCGGAAGATATTTAGACGGAGCTTTATTTACGGTATTTTTTGCACCCGATGTTCATCCTTTTTCGCAAGCGTTTGCAGCCAGGTATCATGCGGAATATGGGTCTAAGCCGAGCACTGTGTCTGCATATGCCAGAGATGCCGCCTTGATCGTTGGTCAAGCGATAAAAGAAGGGGTTTCCGGCAGAAGCGGTCTTCAGCAATGGCTATTGAAAAATGCCGCTTCAGCAGCAGCTTCCCTCAGCACAGCAACACCGTTTGCCGGTTTTACACAGTCAGGAACTCCTCGAGCTACTCCCTACGTAATAGAGATAAGCGAGTCTGCTCCAAAAGTAGTAGACATAACAGGCATTCCAATTCATTCGGGTCAGTTTTGATTGTGACTATTATTCTTGGCATCTGATTTGCCCCATGGACAGTATCTGTTCTGTTGACTATAATAATGTTATGAAAAATTTGTTATTAGCTTCTTTCTTAATTATTGCGGTAGCGTGCGGAGGTTCATCCTCTGGGGGGAATCCGTCTAGTTCGAGTTCTCGAAACCGGGAAGAGTATGCCGAAGCGGGTTTGTTTGCCGGTATTGCTGTTACGGCAGCGCTTATTCAGAGTGCTCGCGGTCAGGCTCGACCTGTCAAGCGGGCTGATCAGTGTTGTGCTGTTTGTGACAAATGTACGTTTCCATGCGGTGATACCTGTATTGTAGTAGGCACCATATGCTTTCGACCTTCGGGATGTGCTTGTTATGATTCCCAGCTCCCCCGAGATCAGCGTCCTCCTGAGTCTGATTTGCCTTGCAACCAGGCAATGGATAAGGACGGTACCCCTGTAACAGTTCCTATGGGAGTTACTTTTTAGGTAAAGCTTCCCGAAAATTCGGTATCATCTTTTTTGTTGCTTTAGGAAATGAACATGAAAACATGAATAACTATAGCTTTTTTTTACCGTTTCTATTTTTTTTGATTTCGTGCAACGGCTGCATGAAAAAGAATCCTTCATCTACTGATACATCTTACGCTATAGAGAAACCGTCTACTGCCGATGTTCGTTTTCCCGGTATTTCAGTTGGCGATGACAAGGAATCTGTACAAAAGATTTCATACTCTTTTAAGTTTGAAGATCGCGAATACAAAATACGAGTAGCTGTAGATCGTAATGTTTATGAGTCGGCCAGGAATACAAAAAAAGTAATGCTCGTTCCCGAAAATACCAAAGAAGAAGACTTGAGTGCAGGGTATCAGCTTGGACTAATAGATGATGCTGCTCAGAAGAGTTTCTATGAGGAGCTTATCGCTGCATTTAGACATATACGAGACAAAGATAAGCTTGACGATGATCGTTATATGGAAATGATGATAACGTTTGTGCAACAAATTAGATATTGCAATGAACGGGCGGACAATCCCAAATATCCTATTGAGATTTTTGTCGACAAGTGCGGAGATTGCGATGACAAAAGCCGATTGCTGGCAGCGCTGCTGTCAAAGGAAGGATATGAGACGGCATTGTTGTTATTTACCAAAGAATCTCATATGGCAGTGGGGATTAAGGCTTCGCCTTTGAATTACAAAAAAACAAAGTATGCTTACGTGGAAACAACCTCTCCGGCGCTTGTCGGTTTTTTGGCGGATGAGAGTACAACCAATGTGCGTATTGTCAGTTCACCTGAAGTAGTCAGGGTAGGCGGAGGCAAAAAAAAATACGGCAGTGGATTAGAGGTAAAATACTTGGCCGATGTGTTGTCGGAAATGAAAGGTTGTGTTGACGAGGTAAAATCCGAACTTTCTGAAATAGAGATTGAGGTTAGAAAACATGAAAAAGATATAGCGCGACTACAAGAAGAGGTTGATCGCTCTGTAAGAGGTTCCTCCGATGACAAAGCGAGCGCCGTAAAGAAATACAATGAAGGTGCGGAGCGCTTTAATGCGGTTGTTAACGAGAGAAATTCATTGGCAAATGAGCTGAACGGCTGTGCGGAAGTTTATAATTATATTTTAAGGAATGCTCATAACAGATCAGGGCTTTACAAATGGGTTCGTAACCGTTTGGACTAAATTGTTTTTCTCGGCTATTATCTGCACGGAAGGTGAGCAATGATTGATCAATGTTCGACGCCGGAAGAAGCAATAAAAAACATATTTGGAAACGCTGTAAGCATTGTCAGGACAGGAACTGTTTCGGGCGGTTGCATTAACAGTGCTTTTCGCTTGGACTTGTCTAGCGGAGACAAGGTTTTTATGAAGCAAAACAGCGCCGGTTTTAAGGATATGTTTTTGCGGGAAGCCGAAGGTCTTGATTTGATTACCACGGAAAACGGACCTAGAGTTCCTCGTCCTATGGCAGTGCATTCGGGCAATGACGGTCAGTTTATTATTATGGAATATTTGGAACAAGGACGACCCGTCCCCGGTTACTGGGAGCGTTTCGGGCGGTCTTTTGCTTTTATGCATTTGGACAAGCTAGGAGATGAATACGGCTGTAATGCCGATAATTATATAGGATCAACACCTCAGAAAAATTCGAAATGTAAAAGCTGGATTTCTTTTTTCGGTAAAAATAGATTGGGGTTTCAAATAAAGACGGCCGAAAAAAATGGTCTTGCGACAAAAGAGCTTGTATCTCAAACCGAGCTGCTCATTGAACGTCTTGACCGCTATTTGTTTGAACCAAATAGACCCAGTGTTTTGCACGGTGACTTGTGGAGCGGAAACGCTATGGCCGGCAAAGACGGTAATGCAGTAATATACGATCCGGCGGCATACTTCGGTCACAACGAAGCGGATTTGGCCATGACTGAGCTGTTCGGAAGATTTGACGAGCGTTTCTACAATGCCTACAACGAAGTCTTTCCTATAGATTCAGGCTATTCTACAAGAAAAGAAATCTACAACCTCTATCATATACTAAACCATCTTAACCTTTTCGGACGATCCTATGCCTCACAGGCGTCTTCAATACTTAAGCGGTTGTTGTAATGATGTTAAGTAGTTTCCAACGGATTAATGAGAGCTTCTTTCACAGCCTTTGAAAGGCTTGCGACATCAAAAGGTTTATGAACAAAATGTACACGTCCTCTTGCTAGAAGTTTTTCAACGCGGTCATCTTTTGAATAACCTGAGAACAGCATTACATTTACCGACGGATCGATTTTCACCAATTCATAGAATGTATCGATTCCGTCCATTTCCGGCATAATAATATCCAGCAAAACAAGTGAAATAGAAGGTCCCATTTCACTGAATATTTCAATAGCTCGCATGCCGCTTTCGGCCATAAGCACATCATGACCGCCTAATTTTAAAATTCTTCTTGCGGCATTTCTGACAATCTGTTCGTCATCAACTATGAGAATGCTACCGGAACGAGGCATAACACTTATCTTACACGGCTCTGAGTCGGCTGTCTTTATTCTAAAACCGGATACAGCAGGCAACATAAAGGTTACTTTGGTTCCGACCCCTTCTTCGCTTTCGAGAATAGCTTTGCCTCCGTGATTTTTCATTACTCCGTAAACCATAGATAATCCCAAGCCTGTACCCTCTCCCTTGGGCTTGGTGGTAAAGAACGGTTCAAAGGCTTTTTGTAGCGTGTCTGAATCCATTCCGGGACCGTTGTCAATTATAGTAACCTCAACGTAGTCACCTGACGGAATAACCGAAGCGGATCCTTCTTTCATGGGTGATTTTACGGTTACATTTCGCGAAGTCATTCTAAGAATACCGGAGGCTCCCATTGCATCAACCGCGTTTATGCATACATTCATTAAAGAATGATGTATTTGGCTTCGATCTCCTTCGACAAGACGAATTTCTTCTTGGAGATCACATACCAGTTTAATGGTTTTAGGAATGGTTCGTTCAAGGAGCGATTTTGCTTCGTCGATTACCTCGTTTACTGAAAATGTTTCTTTTACATATTTACCTTTACGCGCAAAGCCCAGTAGATCGCGAGTAAGATCTCGACCCTTTTTACAGGCAGTTAAAATATTGGAGACATCGGCATAGTGAGGATGTTCACTTGAAAGTTCTGATTCAAGAGCAGATGCTGAGCCCATTACAGCACCGAGAACATTATTCATATCATGAGCCACCCCGCCGGCCAACCTGCCTATTGCCTCCATTTTTTGTGCTTGTCTTAGCTGCGCTTCTAATGATGCCCTTTCTTGTTCGGCTTGAATGCGTTTAGAGATATCTTTAATAATTCCTACAGTACCCGCAAATTTCTTTACCTGCGTTCTCTTGTTGAGTGCATAATGTCCGACTGCCGTAACCTCTCCGTAGCTGGTCAGCGATCCAAAAAACAAACCTTTTTCATTTTCCGAGGCCCAATTTTTTGGAACCAATCTCAACGTGAGATCTCTTGTCATACGAACGCCGGTTCTTCGCTCATCGAGAAGTTTTGGCGATGAATCCATTCCTATGTAAATGCCGGTTAGAGGCGGCAGTACAGATGCTCTGCTTACTGATGAAAGATCGCTAGGATGTACCAAAACCGAAAAATGCTCACCGATAAGTTCTTCAGGACTGTAGCCAAGATGAATTACAGCGGGATTAATGTATTTGAAATATCCTTGGGAATCGATTTTATAGACAATATCCGGCATTGCTTCTAAGAGGCTTCTATGCTGCTCTTCGCTTTCGCGTAAGGAAACCTCTGCTTGCTTGCGTTCAATGGCATAACGGATGGCTCTGATTAGTATGGGACCGTCAACTTGGCCCTTAACTAAATAATCTTGTGCTCCTTGTCTAAGTGCTTCAAAAGCAATTTCTTCATCATCTACACCTGTAAAAACCACCACGGCTGCATCAGGTGCACGATCATGCATATGAATAAAAGTATCAAGACCGTAACTATCGGGTAATCCCAGGTCCAAAAGCACGACATCAATGCCTTCATCCGCTATTTTTTCTAGTGATGTCTTAAGGTCAATTGTGTGTTCAACTTCGAATACAGAGTCCTTGCCCTTTGATCCTTGGGTTAGAAGGCCTTTGATATGAAAAGCAACTGTAGGGCTATCCTCTACAAGTAAAATACGTATTATTTTAGTTGGTTGCTTCTCGGTTATTTCTTTGTTTTCATTCAAGGCTATGCTCAGCTTTCCCTTTTTCTCCAAATAACCAGCTACTTTGGATTATCGACCCAAAAAAAAAAAAAATAATATGCAGATAAGAAAGTTATAAAGAAACCCTATTAAAATTCAAGTATTCTTAAATACCAATAGAAAAAAATATACAATAATCAAAGCGTTATTCAAGTCTGCTAAATTTGAGGTTAATCAGAACAATTCTGTAAACAGTCGTCTCAAAACAGTATGAGTGCGAATTGTTGTTGGTTGATCATTGGTGAGGTTTGGAAGAGGTTGTCAGTCAGCTTGTCTTAGAGTGCAAGCTCCGACAAAATAGTTTAAAACAAGATTATACTATTTGGATTTCTCGACAGGAAGCGGGACATTCGTCTCCGTTTAGGAAGTTGCCGTCATCGCAGGTTTCGAATTCAAGATTAACTATTCCGTCGCCGCAGTATTCTCCCAGCACGCAACCGGGTGCACATTTTCCGTAGCCGCCGGCATTTACTCCGTCGTCACACTGTTCGCCAATTGAAACAATGGCGTCTCCGCATGTCGGATTGCATTCGCTGCGAGCGGTTCCGAAACCGCTTAGGGTCAGTTTGAAAGTTGAGGCATATTTCTGTCGCTCTGCATGGAAAACCATTATCTCGTAAACCGCTCCGTCTACAAACTGAGCTGCGTTGATAGTTGCATTTCCTGCAAGTGCGGTATGAATTCCGCCCAAATCCAACACAAGTTGTCCGTTAACAAAAACCCAAAGATCATCATCACCTACGAAACTTAGAGTGTATGTATTACCGGTGCGATGCTGGAACCAGTATCCCACCTGAGTGGTAAAATGGAAATTGTGTTTGGGACTGCTGGCATAACAGTGATACCAGGTTATCGGTTGTCCCTCAGGTCCGCAGTCACCTCCCGGATCCGCCCATTTGTCACCTGTAATACATTCGATAGGCCAACAAGGATTACATCTGTCTACAGTCTGATCTAGTTTACATCGCGCCTGCTGTTCGTCAGGTGTCAGCTCAAAAAATGTTGCTGCTTCATCTTCGGGAATGCCGAAATAGGTTGGCGGTATTCGGGCTACATCGAATTCGCTTGCGGGGGTAATACCCTTGGTGTCAATGGGGAAGAATACCGGGTTTCCTTCGTAAGATACGCCTACTCTGGTCCACCGTTGTCCTGCCAAACCAAAACGATTAACAAATACTCCGTCTCCGTCGTCGTCGAATAGTATCAATTCGGTAACTATTGTGGCCGCCGGATCTTCCGGATTTCGGTACCAGGTATCAAAGCTTGAGGGGGAATGAATTAGGCCGTTTGTTATTAATGCAGCATCGGTTGTAGCAGCAGCTCGCGTAAAAACCGGTTTCTTTTCAGCAGAAAGGGTAGGTTCGACCAATCCTTTTGTTGCAGCTACAAGGCCGTATGCGATATCGGTTTCTAATTCGCCGGGAAACTGGAAGTCTTCGTGGGCTGTTGTAAAATCTCTTACAACCATGGGAACTATCATTTTGTCACCGATAACAACATCCTGTTTACAGGTGAATCCAGGCTCTTTCTTGCAGGTACTTGAGCAACCGTCACCGTCGATCTTATTGCCGTCATCACACTCTTCGTCTCCTAGCACCATGCCGTCTCCGCATTTTGTCTGACAAGCAGCTCCGACAGGGCATTGGGGCTCGGCTTGACAAATTGTGCTGCAGCCGTCAAAAGGCATTGTATTACCGTCATCGCAGGTTTCAGCTCCTTCCTGATTTCCGTCTCCGCATATAGTTGGAACACATACGCTTGGAGAACCGTCGCATTTAAAGCCGATTTCTATTTTGCAGGTGCTGGAGCAACCGTCGCCGTTGAGCTTGGCGCCGTCATCGCACATTTCAGGAAGCGAGACAACACCGTCACCGCAACGCGCCATTCTGTGACAACGCATTCCCGGCGGAAAGCAGGAATATCCTTCTTCAACATAACTGCAATTTGCGGCGCAACCGTCGCCTCCTTCGGCATTGCTGTCGTCACACTCTTCTTTAGTTCCGAGTTTTCCGTCGCCGCATATGTTCACATCATCTCCGTCTGCATCAGTATCTGCATCTGCATCTGCATCTGCGTCAGTGTCAGCATCGGCATCTGTATCTGTATCCGCATCGGCATCAGTGTCTGTATCCGCATCAGCATCAGTGTCTGTATCCGCATCAGCATCAGTGTCTGTATCCGCATCAGCGTCAGTGTCTGTATCCGCGTCAGCGTCAGTGTCGGAATCAGCATCAGCATCAGTATGGTTATTAATTGGAGAAGGTATTCTGTCTGTGGGTTCGCACATCAACAGTACAATACCTGTCAAGCAACAAAAAATTGTTAAAAGGACTCTCGCTATAATTTCTAAGTTTCTTTTCATAATCGCTCCTTTTGTCTTGTTATGACAAAAAATATGTGAGTCAAAGCCTTTTCCCTTATTTTATAATACAGCTATTTCCGTAACCAAATACACTATAAAATGTATCAGAATATTACGATCCTTCCAAGAAAACGTTTACTAGATCAATTAGAATGCTGTTTTTGCAATGTAAAGTGAAAGATTTTGCCAGATTTGATATTGTGTAGTATTTTTGACTACAATGTATTCTGTTGCAAAATCGCTTGTACGACCAGTAAATTACCAAACGGTTTTATTGTTCTCTGTTGCTTTTAACATTACAGCATGTCCGGCAGCGCAGATGGTAACAACGAACAGAGGACCGGCTGTAGAAGAAGCAGTTTTTGTCAAAGAAACAGACAATTCAGGTGAAAACATAGAAGATGACCGTGTTCAGTCGAACGCGGTAAAGGAAGAAACAGACAGTGAACAGTCTGCAGAATCTTCGACATCTCATAGTAGTCAACCTGATTTTGATACCTTAGAAACAGCTGATCTTCTCAATCCTGAGCGACTAAGTTCTTTTTTTAAAGCACTTGATGAAACGCGTAATCGCTCCAAAAAGAGACTTGTCCGCATTCTTCATTTTGGGGATTCTCACACTGCTGCGGATATTCTTCCCTCTGCGGTTAGGAGGACTCTGCAATCCAAATTTGGAGACGGAGGACGAGGGTTTGTATTTTTGGGAAAACCTTGGAAGGCTTACAAACCATTAGATGTTGTATTGATTGCACATGGAAGCTGGATAACTCGTCGTGTTTTTGCCGCCTCACGGGCTTCAACAATTGACGGAAGGTACGGTCTTGGCGGCATGGCAACGGAGGCATCTCCCAAAGGAGCCTCAGCCAAGGCGGATATTTTGGATTCCGCTGCTTTTTGTAAAAAAGCTTCAACTTTTGAAGTTATTTATCTCAAACAACCCGGAGGCGGAAAGTTTAGGCTAATCGTTGACGGAAAAAGACGAAGTGTTGTGAATACCGATCACGGTGAATATGAATCCGGTTTTCGTCGAATCACAACAAAAAGCAAATTCCGATCTTTTGAAATTAAAATTTCAGCCGGTGAGCAGGTTAGATTATTCGGAGCAGTAATAGAAAGTAGAGGTCCGGGAGTAGTTTACGACGTTCTCGGAATTAACGGGGCTTTTTTCTATACACCGATTAGATGGAACAAAGATATTTTTGTCGAACAGGTCGCACATCGTTCTCCCGATCTGATTGTCACTATGTACGGAACCAATGAAGCTAACGCTAACAATCTTACTGAAGATAACTATTATAAGCGAGTAAAAGAAGCTACGACTTTACTCACTGATGGAGCAAAGGGAGCATCTTGTCTTATTCTAGGACCGTTGGACCGTAAAATGCCCAAAAATGACGTTGAGGAAGAACAGCTGTCACGTCTAAATCTTATCACTAATGTACAGCGCAAAGTTGCGGATGAATTAGGTTGCGGATTTTTGGACCTTAGGCAGCTTATGGGGGGGCAGGGGGCTTATCGAGAGTGGAGGACAAAAGGCTTGGCACAAGCGGACGGTGTTCATCTTACCGTTTCCGGATATCAATATATGGGTGAGTTGATAGCGGACAAAATAATCAAGGCATATGATAGTTACCGCCATTCAGATAGCACTCTGAATATTGCAAAGAGAAACGATTCTGCATCTTACTAACGAATAACTTTATAGGAGAAAGATATGAATTTACCAGTTTTCCTAACGCTGCCTTTTTGGAATCAATTGGCTAGAACGCACTTTTCTGAGATAATAGTGGTACTTACAGCTGCAGTAGTAGTGATTTTAGAGCGACATTTTAGAAAAATCATAAACAATTTTACCAAGTCCTATGGGAGAATAATACGTTTCATTATATTCTTGGTTGTTTGTTCAGTAGGTTATTCCGCTTTAGCTTTGGGAGTTGCATGGGCATTGCGAGAAGGGTTGACTCTCGCTAAAGGAGTGTACATGGCTCCGACCGTTTTGGGGATTTTGATTATTGTCGCAATCAGCGCAGAGAGACAAAAACAAATCTAGGAAACTATCATTATGTAATTCATCGTTTGGACAATAGCAGAAAAATGATTTGTATTAATGCATAATTTCACTTGTATAGCTCTAGTAAAAGCGTGCATGCTGACGACTTGAAATATTCGCCTTGATTTGGAGGGAATTATGGAACGGGTCGATTTGGATTGGAAGAATTTAGGTTTCGGTTATTTAAAAACGAAATGCAATGTTAGATACACATATAAAAACGGTAAATGGGACGACGGCATTGTTACTTCAGATGAAATGTTGCCTCTTCATATGGCAGCTACATGTCTTCACTACGGACAGGAGGCATTTGAGGGACTAAAGGCTTTTGAACACAAAAACGGAGCTGTAGGAGTATTTCGTATCGAAGAAAATGCCAAGCGAATGGATCGTACTGCGAGAAAAATTTTTATGGAACCTGTTCCTGAAAAAATTTTTATTGAGGGAGTGTTTAGAGCGATAAACGAAAACAGATGCTACATTCCTCCCTACGGAACCGGGGCTAGTCTTTATGTTCGTCCGTTGCTTATCGGAAGCGGTCCCCAAGTTGGAGTAAAACCGGCCGAGGAGTATATGTTTGTTGTATTTGTAACTCCGGTCGGACCGTATTTTAAGACAGGATTCAAGCCTGTCGATCTCATAGTAGAAGACGAGTATGATAGGGCTGCTCCTAACGGTGTTGGTGACATTAAAGTAGGCGGCAACTATGCAGCCGGAATGCGTGCTTCGATTAGGGCCAAATCCAAAGGGTATACCGAGGTGCTATATCTCGATGCAAAGGAAAAAAAGTATATAGATGAATCAGGTCCGGCAAACTTTTTTGCGATAACCAAGGACGGAAAATATATTACTCCTGAGTCCCATTCTATTTTGCCTTCGGTAACCAACATGTCTTTGTTTACCCTTGCCGGCGAAATGGGGCTGAATCAGGAACGTCGTCAGGTCGAAATAACAGAAATTTTCGACTTTGCAGAAGCCGGATGTTGCGGAACGGCTGCGGTAATTACTCCAGTAGGGTCAATAACCTGGGGAGATAAAAAAGTAGTTTATTGCGAGGACGGTAATGCCGGTCCCAAATGCACGGAGCTTTATAAACGACTTACCGCTATTCAGCTGGGCGATGCAGCAGATCCCTATGGGTGGGTGCGAATTGTACCTAAACCCTAAATTCATTTTGTTCTAGAATGAGTATAATTTCTAAATTCGAACAACTTGCGGGAAACATTATTCTTGCCGGATTTGACGGTTTAGCGCTTCCTTCGGAATTCAAAAGACTGCTTCAGTTTGATGCTTTGGCGGGAATAATATTATTTAAGAGAAATGTCGACTCGATTGAGCAGGTCGCAGAACTTAACGAATCTGCTCGACATGCTGCTCCTGTAAATAGTCCTCCGATAATAGCTGTTGATCAAGAGGGAGGTCGCGTCGTTCGTTTGCGAGAACCTCTTACTGTTATTCCATGTGCTCGTCGTTTTGGAGAACTGGACAATGCGGAAATAACGCATAAAGCAGGAAAGCTGGTCGGATGCGAACTTGCTTCGCTAGGTTTTACTCTCAACTTTGCTCCTGTGTGTGATGTTGATACCAATCCAAATTCTCCGATAATAGGTGACAGAGCCTACGGCAGCTCTTCTGAAAAAGTTATAAAACATAGTTTGGCATTTGCTCGCGGGCTTATATCAGGAGGAATTATTCCATGTTCTAAGCATTTTCCGGGACACGGCGATGCCGCATTGGATAGTCATTTATCTCTTCCTACAGTGTCGCACGACATAGACAGACTCAATAATGTTGAGCTTCGTCCTTTTGCTGCATGGGCCGAGGCCGAACTCGGACCTATAATGACAGCTCATGTCATGTATCCGGCATTTGATGAAATAAATCCGGCTACCTTGAGCAGTGTAATAATAGAGGAGCAACTTCGCGGTCGTTTAGGTTTTAAGGGACCGGTGTTGACAGATGACATGGAAATGGGAGCGTTGGCTTTATTTGGAGGACCGGCGGGAGCAGCGGTGCAAGCGGTGGAAGCCGGAGCTGACGGGTTGCTCATTTGTAAAAATTTTTCAAATATCGAAGCGGTTATCGATTCTCTTGCTCGTCAAGCTTCTAAATCGTCTTCTTTTGCAGGTCGTTTAGAACAATCAACAAAACGTCTTATGACACTTCGTCGTACCGCAAATTGTAGTATTTCCTACATCGGCTCCTCTGATCATCTAATTGCATATCGAGAAGTCATGTCTAATTTTCCAGGAGTTTCTTAATTGAAAGTTTTCGGCAATCTTACGGGCTTAAAGCCGTCACAAAAAAAATTTTTAGAGCGCATTGCAGACAGACGAATTCCGGCGGATGAAATAATTACGCCGGAGCTGGCCGGTCATCTTACCCAGCTTTCTTTTGAAACCGGACGTCAGGTTGGAGTATTTATCGAACGTTCGGGAGCTGTGTATCTCGCAGTAGTAGGAGACTCAAATAAAATACTCTTGCCGGATTTTGGACGAATACGAGCCGGTGAAAAAAGGTTTAGGGGGCTTAGGTTTATTCATACACATCTCAAATCCGAACCCTTGTCTAGAGACGATCTCACAGACCTTTCTAGGTTGAGATTGGATATGATCGCAGCTGTAGGCGTGGGGCCGGACGGTATACCGGGGGCTGTTTACGCTGCACACCTTCTTCCTCCGTCACCGGCGAACGAACTCTATCGACAAATGGGCCCTCTCAATTTGGGAATGCTTCCGTCAGACTTTATTGCCTTTATCGATGCGATCGAAGAAGAGTTTGCCAAGAAGACGGGGGCAAAGACGGTTCGCGATGCTGAAGGACGAGCAGTTCTTGTCGGAACCGCACACAGTCGAAAAAATACTTTTGATGCAGAACGCTCGTTGAATGAACTGGAAGAATTGGCAAGAAGCGCAAATGTGGAAGTTGTAGATCGAATTATTCAATATAGGCCGAAGCCCGATCCCTTGTATATTGTCGGCAAGGGAAAACTTGAGGATATTTCGGTTTCGGTTATGCAACAAGATGTCGAGTTGATCATTTTTGACCACAATCTATCTCCCAATCAAGCTCGCGCCATCGGCGATATTACCGAAGCCAAAGTTATTGATCGAACTCAGCTGATTTTGGACATATTCGCTCAGCGAGCGCACTCTGTAGACGGAAAGATGCAGGTAGAATTAGCGCAGCTTAAATATTTGCTTCCGAGACTTGGACAAAAGGACGACTCATTGTCTAGGCTTACCGGAGGAATCGGCGGAAGAGGTCCGGGTGAAACAAAGCTCGAAATAGGACGACGCCGAGCAAGAGACAGAATTGAACGAATAGAAGAAAGTTTGCGAAAATTGGCGAGGGCCAGAGAACAAAGAAGGTCGAAAAGAAAAAGGGCAGGGGTGCCGATAATCTCAATTGTAGGCTACACCAATGCAGGAAAATCTACGCTGCTCAATGCGTTGACACAATCGGATGTTTTAGTTGAAGACAAATTGTTTGCAACGCTGGATACCGCAAGCAGGCGTTTGCGATTTCCCGAAGACCGTGAAGTTATAATAACAGATACAGTAGGTTTTATAAGGGATTTACCAAAAGAGCTGATCAAAGCCTTTAAAGCAACATTAGAAGAGCTGGAAGATGCCTCTTTGCTGCTTCATGTGGTAGACGCAAATGATCCGTCTTTTGCAGAACAAATCGGATGGGTTGAACAAATTTTAATGGACCTCAATTTGTCCGAAACACCTAGATTATTGGTATTCAACAAGACAGATCTCCTAACGCAAGAAGAGGCAGATTCCATAGCAGCCCAATTTGACGGAGTATCGATCTCCGCAAAAAACCGCCGTACTTTTAAACCCCTATTGTCTCGTATTGAGCAATACCTGTGGTCGAAAAATTCCGAAATCGTTCCGTAAATGTGGGTCGTTGACGTTTTGTGTTTCGTCAAATATCCGTATATCGCGATCGTTCGATTGGTCTGCGTTTCACCATACATCTGTACGTGAATCGGCATTGGTTGATAATCCACAATTTGTATGGTATTTTACAACATCGTTTAACAGGACAATCGGTCACAGCAGAAGGAGGACGATATGAAAAAAATGAAACATTGTTTGCGGGGTATTGCGTTGGTCATGGCCTCGTTTCTTGTACTTCCCGCTGTCGGTTCGGCAGAAAAGGGTGTAGGCCAAGGAGCAGAGAGCGCCAAAGGCGAAGAGGCAAAGAATAAGGCCAATGAAAAGTCTTCTCCGCAAAAAGGAGATGCCGCAGTAATAGAAAAACGCAAGGATCAAGATTCGGGCAAAAAGCCGGACGCTCCGAATCCGGGTATGGCAAAAGAACGTCCGAAAGGCGAGGTTTTGGCTCCCGGTAAGAGCGAGGAAAAAGGCGAGGGATTGGCGCTCGGCAAGGGTCATGAAAAAGGTAAGGGATTGGCGCTCGGCAAGGGCCATGAAAAAGGTGAGGGATTGGCGCTCGGTAAGCCGCGAAAACAAGCTGAGGGAGGAACAGATGAAGAAGCTAATGCTGATCCTGCAGCAGACGAGGAATCGGCAAAGCGTGCGGCAAAGCGTGCAGAGCACCTAGAACGCATTAAAGCTCGACGACTGGAGCTCGGCAAGAATATGCAACATAAAAAGGCATTTGAGGACGGTGAGAAAAAGGAGAGTAAGCCGGCTAAAGAGCGTCGTAAGCATCTCAATCGTATGGCAGCAATAGACAGAATTCTCGCAATTGCAGCCGAGAAACAGGATACAGCTCTCGAAGAGAGAGCAAAAGCCCTGCAAAAGAAGGAATTAGAGCGTCATGATAAGGCTATGAATTCCCAAAAGGAAAAAAACAAGTAACGCGAGGAGCGAACCATGAAAACGATAATAAAAAATTTAGTTAAAATAACGATCAGTGCGCTTGTTGTGTGCTCAGTTTTATTTACCGCAATGTGCGCCAAGGAAAATAAAGAAGCAGACCTAAGTGCGACTTCTGTACAATCGGAACCGGCAAAAGAGGAAACACTCACCGTTGCAGAAGAAAAGGCACTAAGTGATGAATATGCGCTTCAGTCCGAGGAAAGAATAACAGAAGAAAACCTTGAAGACGCTCTTGCCTCATTAGAAAAAGAAATCAACGCAGACCTTAATTAAAGAGCATAGAGGAGAAATTCTTACCAAAGAATGTCCCGAATATGCTGAAATATCCCGGTTTACAAAACAGTTACCCTGTTGTGCGATTCATTCCCGCTCGCCGCGAAACCGCTTGAAGTTCTCCGCCTGCTCAAAGATCTCTTTATATACTTCATCCCGGTCGACCGGCGGATACTTGGCATTTGCGAGAGCGATTATGAGGGCGACTTTGAGCTCTGCTTTGATGTCGTCGCGAAGGCTCCAGTCGGTGTATTTGGCTTTTTCATCCACTATCTCACGCAGACTAGGTGCCAGGGATATTGAACATTTTCTTTGACCAAGGATCATGACATTTAATTTTTTAATCTTAATGTATTAAAAAAGTCTATTTATGTCTCTCACATGTGGCGGCGAAATTGGCGAACGCCGATATATTGTTTTTCGCCGCCAATTTTGTTCTTGTAAGTTGTTGAATTTATATGTGTCGGGTCTTGGCACGATTTATGATAACTGAATTCACTTTATGGCTAGAAAAATCCGATGGCTTCGGCCGCAATACATTTATGAATCTGTTTCTCGCACAGTGGATCGGCAGTTTCTTTTCAAACCGAACCACCATCCTCATAACCCGCTTCTCGAACAGTCTTGCCCGCTTGAGTCGCTCGACCCTCGAAATGACATTATACCTAAACCCAGCGTCATCAATGTTATCGGTGCTTCCGTCGGGCGGGCGCTGCAAAAATATC
>CAYWLQ010000063.1:0-28759 GCA_964458775.1 uncultured Myxococcales bacterium
TTATCTATCTCATCAATAAATACTATGCCCATTTGTTCCGCGCGAACACGACCTTGTTGTTGAACCGCATCCATATCGATTAGCTTTTCCGCTTCTGTAGACATGTATATTTCGAGTGCTTCTTTTACTTTAACCTTCCTTTTCTTTTTTCTACCTTTAAATCCGGGAAGATTTTGAAACATATCTTTAAAATTAATATCTTCCATTCCTGCAGCGCTAAAAACCTCAATCATAGGAAAGCTTGTATCAGCTACTTCCAACTCTACATAACGCTCATCATATTCACCTCTTCGAAGTCCCTGACGAACACGTTCTTCAATTCCTGGATCAGGGGTATTATCCTGCATTTCAAAAGGCATTATGTGTGAGGAAGAAGAACCTTCCATTTGAACCAAAACCTTTACAATGCGGTCTTCGGCCAAAACTTTTGCTTTTGCCTGAACTTTTTCCTCTTCTTCGCGTCGTACAAGCGCTACTGAGGTTTCAATTAAGTCACGAACAATGGAGTCAACATCCCTGCCGACATAGCCGACTTCGGTAAATTTTGAGGCTTCTACTTTTACAAAAGGCGCTTGAGCAAGCTTGGCCAAACGCCTGGCTATCTCGGTTTTGCCGACACCGGTAGGACCAATCATGATAATGTTTTTGGGTGATATTTCTTCGCGAAGCTCCGGTGTGACCTGTTGTCTACGCCATCTGTTACGAAGAGCTATTGCCACCGAACGTTTGGCAGCATTTTGTCCTATGATATAGCGATCCAGTTCAGAAACTATTTCGCGAGGTGTAAAGGTTGTTCCTACAGGAAGCTCATATGTGTCTTGGGTCATATTCTATATCTCCTCGACGGATATGTCTCCGCCGGTATAAATACAAATAGATCTGGCTATTTGAAGTGCCTCTTGTGCTATCTGAGCAGCCCCCATATCTGTATGGGCGATAAGAGCCTTTGCTGCAGCCAGCGCATAGGGGCCGCCTGAACCTATTGCCATTACTCCATCTTCGGGTTCAATTACATCTCCCGTTCCTGAGATAAGCAACATGGTGTCTTTATCAGCAGCAGCGAGAAGTGCTTCTAAACGTCTAAGCGCACGATCTGTTCTCCAATCCTTGGCAAGTTCCACTGCAGATCGCGTTAAATTGCCGTTAAACTCTTCAAGTTTAGCTTCTAATCGACTAAAAAGAGTAAAAGCGTCGGCACTTGCTCCTGCAAATCCGGTAATTACGCGGCCTCCGGCCATTCGTCTAACCTTTTTTGCATTGAGCTTTACCATGGTATTGCCCATTGTAACTTGACCGTCTCCCGCCATAGCTGTTTTTCCTAATTTTTTAACGGCTAATATTGTCGTACTTCTAATGTAATTGTCTTTATCAATCATTATGTTTTTCCTTTTCTTCTTTGTTCCCCACAACTTGCATAGCAGACGGTTTGCGGCGAGACAAGGGATGTGCACGGTCGTACACTCCCATTAAGTTGTCAATATTCAAGTGCGTATATTTTTGAGTGGTAGATAAGCTTGCATGACCCAACAAATCCTGAATCACGCGCAAATCCGCTCCTCCTTCTAATAAATGGGTGGCACAGGAGTGTCTTAGAGCGTGAGGATGTAGAGATTCTTTTGTGCCAACCGCCAATCCGCGATTTCTAACCATTCGCTGGATTGCTCTGACGCTCAGCCTTGAACCGTCACGGTTTACAAATAGAGCATGAGGATCAGATTGTTTTTTTGATATTACATTTCTAATTTGCAAATAGTCTTTTAATGACTGAACTGCTTTTCTTCCTATCGGAACCATTCGTTGTTTATTGCCTTTTCCTGTAACCAAAGCAATAGCTTCATTTAGATCTATATCACCTATATTTAAACCTGCTGCTTCACTGACCCTCAAACCGCTTCCATAAAGCATTTCCACTACAGCACTGTCTCTAATACTGAGAATGATATTATCGCTTTTTGTTTCCATTACTGCATGTGCATCGTCAACTGATAAAAAACATGGAAGCTTGTTTTTCTTCTTAGGTGTTTTTATTGCAGCAGCCGGATTGCGATCAGTTATTTTACGAGCAACGAGAAATCTAAACAGAGACCGCAGAGCAGCGAGTTTTCTCGCAATCGTAGCAGGTTCACAATTCCCGTAAAGTGTTGAGAGGTAAGTCCTTATGATTGATGAGTCAACAACATTTACATTATCTGACATACCTATCCGAATCAAAAAAGCAGAAAAGCCTTCTATATCTCGCCTGTAAGATTCAATAGTATTCAAGGAGGAACGTTTTTCATTTGTAAGATACTCCAAAAACAGAAATTTAGCTGATTCAAAACCGGTAAACATATTGAACAGCATAACGGAAGCTTAGATATTTTGCGAATTTGAAACTTTTTTTGTAACTTTTCAAAAACGATACTCATATCCTTAGATATTCACGGTATTAAATATTCGATAAAATATACATGTTTATACATCAAAAAATTGACGCGGTTCGCTACGGTCTGCGACAAAGGGATTATGACTAAAAAAAGCATAGACAGGTCCCAAAAAATGAATCTTGGAACCTGTGGAGAAGGGAAAAAAGAGAACAGTATGACGACATGCTCGCGGGGGGGGGAGGAAACGAACATGCCGTCACTGATCGTAGATAAGCAATATACGTACCATAACCACAAACACATTGTTATTATTAATATAAGATCGGCAACGCATATGTTTAGTAGTGTAATATTGCATATGAAACGGTATTTTAATTTCAACAATGAAGGAATTGGTTTCACTTTTGTTCCTACAATCCTTTTATTGCCAATTTTCCTAGTTGTCTTCTTCCATTCTGCATCATGTTCGACGAGATGCGGAACATTACAGTCACCTATCGAACCAAAAAGCAAAGTTGGAAATGATACTGACAAACCATCTTTAAATGACACTTTAGAAACAGTAAATATTGTAAAATCTACAACAAAGGCATCAGAAGTAGGTGAGGCACTTGAGAAAAGAGACTACAATCTGGCATCTGACCTTGCAGCAAAATTACAAAACTTTCCTGCTGATCTATTGGTAAAAGCTCGTTTAGCTGAAGCACTTCAAGACTACGAAACCGCTGTTTCGGTGTATCATCAAATGACCGATATTCTGGCTGAATTTGAACCAATAAGAATAACAGCTATAGCTGAATCTCTATACAAAGCCGGTAGACCGGACGAAGCTGCTTCTCAATTGGAATTGTTTTTAAGAAGTAATACTGTTGTACCTGAATCGGATAGATTTGCCATGAATCTTAAGCGAGCACGATGGAATCTTGAGTTAGAAAAACATGAAGAAGCATTGCAAATTCTAGAAGATGCAAAAAGAAATGCAAGCAATGCAATCGCCAAAGATAAACTAAGCTGTATGACTGCAGAAATTTTTTTAGCACAGGGGAAAAAACAACCGGCCGCTACAATATTGAACGATATATTGCACAAACCCTCATCAAAAGAAACTTTGCTTAAAACTCTTTCTCTTCTTAAAAAACATCAAATTAAATTGAAAATTTCTGATTCGACTAGAATAACAACTGCAAAAAAATTAATAGAATATAAAGCATTCGATTTGGCTGAGGAATTCTTGAATCAGATTACTCTATCTACACTTCAAAACGAAACTGAATGGTTAAAAGCAAAAACACTTTTTGACAAACGTCGACATTATAAAGAAGCCTTTACAGCCCTTAGCGAAATTGCAAAACAAAACAGTCCGTATGCTGATGAAGCCGCCTTTCTCGCGGCTAGAGCGTTATCCAGATTGGATCGTGATGAAGAGGCTATCGTTGCTTTTAGAGCCTATGCATCAAAAACCAAACGTAAAGCCAAGGCGGCTGAAGCGCGATTTACGGCCGCACGTTTGGAGTTCTATCTGGGTCGTAACAAACAGGCATTGGCTTCATTTGAAAGGCTTGTCGGCAGGGGTTTAGGCGGGAAAAATCAATCGCGTCTTGGACCGTCAAATACCCGAGATGCACATTTTATGGCAGGACTAAGTGCTTATGCACTAAAACGTTATGATTCAGCTGATTCTCATTTCAATGCTGCTTCTACAGGAACTTCGGATTTTGAAGTGCTTGCTAGAAACAAATACTGGTCAGCAGCAACAAAGGCAGCCGCAAAAAAACCGGGATGGCAGCAGGCTTTGTATCAAATATGCAATGATGACTATACTGATTGGTATGCGCGTATGGCAGCTATGCGTTTGGAAGATGAGCATCAACCCTTAGAATCATGTGATTTGTCTGTTTCAGGGTCGGGCGGTCTCAGTTCATCAGAAGAGTTTGACGGAGGCGTAGGACCGACAGTGAACAACACTAGTATAAACAATGCTCCGATAATTCCCTTGTCAGATATTTCTCCTTTGGCTGCACTGTATGCCGAAGCCGGTCTTTTACAAGATGCTGCTGATTTTCTTAGAAAAGTTGAGATAAGCGGCAAAACTAAAATGCCCACCGAACACTGGATCTCCCACTATACCGCTCTCAATGCACCCCAATACGCAATTTCCAAAGCAACCTTTCAGCTTAAAAGGCCTTTTGCGTCTCAAAGACGTGATATTGTTGAAGCTGCATACCCTACACCATATAAAGAATTGGTAGCGGAAGTCGAACGCTCACACGGTTTACCGGAAAAACTTATCTTTGCAATTGCTCGAAAAGAAAGTCTTTTTAATCCAAATGTGGTTTCCAGAGCCGGTGCTATGGGGCTTATGCAAATGATGCCGCAAACCTTTGAAAAAAACAGAAAGAAAGCCGGTCTGCCTTCGTTGGAACCGGGCACACTTCCCGGACCGGAGGATTCTCTTCGAGCTGCTGGATATGAATTTGCATCTTTGTTTTCTCAATTTAAAACACTTCCTCTGGCTATTATGGCTTACAACGGAGGTTCTGCTGCGGTAAGCCGATGGCTGGACCGATCCGGGGGTGAACCTCTTGATGTCTTTGTTGAAAAAGCAGGTTTTGCAGAAACCAGAAACTATGTTCGCAGAGTTACAAAAAATTTAATTCGATATCGCCTTCTATACGGCGGTCCCAAATTGGACATGCCTAGAGTAGTTGAAAAGCCTAACTATGAAAAGCCTAACTAGGTTTCAAATGAATTTAAGATCTTATTTTAGCAAGCCCGTGTCAAATTCCGTATCAATAGCTGACATCAATAGTGATAAGTTTTTTTGGATTATAACCGCGTTTGCTTCTGTTTGTCATTTTGCTATTGCTTGGTTGATAATATCTCCTTTTGCATCTGATATGGATACAGTTAACTTTGTCTATTCTGTAGACCGTTTTGATATAACGCAGCTTTCTCCGCATCCTCCCGGATATCTCCCTTATGTTTTACTACTAAAGGCATTATCTGCTGTATCCGGAAAAAATCCCATCGACATTGTAAATACAACCTCTGTGTTTTTTTCATCTGCAACAGTAGCCGTTATAGCAATATGCGTTCGCAAACTGGGATTCGCACAGCTGACATCTGTAATAACGATGTTGTTAGCGACATTCCATCCTTTCTTAATTTTTCATGCAGCAGACGGTCAAACTCATGCTGCCGAAGGCTTTTTTGCAGCTTGTCTATTCATGGTTCTATTAAGCAAAAACAAAAATAGACAAAAAGTCATATCAGTCGCAGTTCTTTTTTCGCTTGGTATCAGTTTAAGACCCAGTTTTGCGCTGATGACGATTGGACCTATTATTTTTTCTTTTAGAAAAGACAAAGTCCTACTGTTAATGGTGTTTTGTACAGCCGCCGTTGCAAGTTTGCTTTGGCTGATTCCTTCGATAGTTCTCACTGGAAAATTAAGTACTTTTGTTCAAGCAAACAGAACATTTATTGTTGATGAGTTTACAACACCCGCAAACAGATTTGAAGTTGCCGCTTTTAATCTAGCGGCTTTTATGGCTTTGCTTCTTATGCCGTTACTGCCTGTATTATACAAATTGCGTTATTGCCACAAAAACCTGTTAATACTTACTGCACTCGCAGCAATTCCTTCAATAATCTTCTTTTTGTTAACTTTTATTGTAGAACCGGGTTATTTGCAGAGTCTTGTTCCATTGATTATCATCCTCGTTGCTGACGCCGCATCCAAAACTCGTCTTACAAAACTTTCATTTGCAATAGTTTTTTTAATACAAATTACAATATTGCTTATGCCTCAAGGCGGTTCAATTAGTTTAAAAATGCCGTCAATTCCGGAGTTAGTTCACAGACAAATAATGGGGGAGGCTGTTTTAAACGCCGTCAATAAGCCTTTTAAACCGAAACATACCCTGCTGTTTATAACTGATTTTTCCGGTGCACCATACCAACGACAACTTCCGCTGCTCAGACCGAACACTCACGTTTTGTGGCTATACATGAAGAGCAGCTCTTTGACTGAACCTGCGTCTCTAAGCCATTCAACAGACAAGACAATGACTCCAATACCGGGACCGGTAATGTTAGCAATCGGAAAGTCATCACAGTTTAACACCAATTATAAATACGATTATATTGTTCTCGACCCGATGCTTACCGAAGCCAACAAAAAACTTGTACTGTCCCAAACCGACTGCGACGGAACAGCCGTCGAACACGGTCTGATATATTTTCCATCAAACTGTTTTATAACAAAGAAAATAAGCTTTGGAAAATTTGTGGTTTTGTTCAGATAACATATGCATGAAGACATTTACAAAGATACTCTGTCCTCAACCATGACGGCCTATTCTCCAAATCTAAATAAGCGCGGCGGCTCGACCAACTGCTTTCCAAAACCCGTTCGACAATTCCGACACGAACCGGATTATTGTGAACATAGCGAATCAGCTCCATTCCATAAGTCTCGCTATACACAAGCACACTTTTCGGATCCGAATTTAAAAATAGTACCATATGCTTTCGTACTCACTCAGATCTTCTCCTATATCCTGGAGACGCTGCAGATACTCTAAAATTGGAACATCCTGTCCTACATAATTGTCTTGCACTGCAATTCCTTTTTCCCACGGATGAAAATCGTATACTCTCGAACCGTCAGGTAAAATACTGATCAAATCGCGATGCTGAAACGCCCTAATATGATTTTTACCCAAACCGGGCACGTTAAAAACAGGTTCATCTGTTCTTCTGGAACCCGGAAGAAGTCGAGCTTCTTCTTTTTGCTCTTGTATTATTCGAGCCAAGGGAACTCGATACGTTTGAGTTTCAGTCTTTCCCTTTGGAGTAAATGTATAATATGGGTCTATTCCAATTCGTCTCAACAGCATCCTTAACTTGGCTGCTTCAAATCGACGAGAGACAAAAAACGTATAAACCAACTGGTTATAAACAGGAACGGCATTATTTCGTAGATTATTAACAGCGTTGACCATGTCAGGAGTAATTTCGTAAGGATATTGAACATGAGTCATTACCGCTATTTCTCTTTTCCCCGGATAGCGAAGCTTTCCCAAAGCAGAAGCAAGAGCTTTTGTTATTCTCATCGGCATTGTAACTAAAGTTCTGGTACCAATTCTAATAAGGTCAATATGATGTATTGAAGCAATTCGTTCTAATATAGGAAGAAGCTGGTCATCAGGCAGTCCCAGAGGGTCGCCTCCTGTTATCAGAACTTCTTTAATTGCAGTATGTGTTTCTATAAAATTAAAAGCCTGTTCCAGCTTTTCCGAAGAGGCCAAAGCATTGTCGACCATTGAATCTTCAATTTCCCAATTGCGCTGACAGTAAACGCAAATTTGAGGACAAGTATTAAAAGGTTTAAGGATGACAATGGCAGGATATCGCCTAGTTATGAGGTCAACGGGGGAAGTGTCCTGCTCAAGCATGAAATCAAATGAGCAATCACCTCGAACACGACCTTCCTGCATCTTTTCGACATAGTCAAGAGGCGGAATAACTTGAAAACGTAAAGCGCGATCTTGTTTCAAAGAACAATTACTATCCATAAGTGATGCATAGTAAGGGGTAACACCAAACGGTAGTTTTCTTCGCCTTGCAAGGCTTATGGCATTCTTTTCCTCCTGCGACAGAAAAACCATTTTGCTTAGCGAATCTGCATTTTTTGCAATATTGGCTATTTGCCATTGCCAATTATCGAAATCGTCTGATGAAGCACCTAAAGCTTTCTTGATATGTTCTCGATTAGCGGTACGTTCAGTAATAGTTTTTTTATCAAGTCCATCAGCATATCGATGCATTATCATCTCAACATTAGACCAAAGCGTATCCAAATCAGCAGAACGAATCAGAGCGGCATCTCTTCCTGTTGGCTTCTTGTCAACATAAAACGATGCAGGTGCCATATTGAAACGCCCTTCCAAGCCGATGAAAAGATGTGTCAGGTCAGCAAAGAAAGCTGCAGACAAATCAGGACGAGGAGTTTTTTTTGCTACATCCCAAAGTGCCTGAGACACGCTAAAACCAGAACGTTCGTCTGCATGTTTATGAAGCATTCCGCGCAAAGCTCTGGCGCAGTCACGCACAGTATAAAGGAATGAACCGTCAGAAGTTACCGCTGATTGATAAGCCTCGTAATGCTCGCTTGCGATATGCAAACTCAGGTTTTCGCGAGCTTCGTCCAGCGATTGTGCAGTTGATAACAATGATAAAAAGCGACCTGCTTCATTACGAAACCTTTCAATATTATATAATTCGGTAATGCGTCTGCGACTCATTCCTTCTCCTGTCATATTATGCCGGTCAGAGAGATTACGTGAAGTATACGAATCAGCCCTATAATGTAATAGTGATAGCACAAAACGTAACAATCGAAAACCATGAAAAATTTTCGACACGATCTTCAAAAAATATTAACGTGACTTTATAAGTATTATTTTACACGCCAACAATAAGCAGCAAGTTATTTTGGGTGGATCTTAGAGTCTAATGAGCATCAGCACTTAAAACTACTTTGTTTTCATCATTCAGCGAAAAACTATCTAGATTTGTCGGCAATACTTCTAACGGTACTGATTCCTCATTCATCGAGCGAGATAGTATGTAAGGCATTCCGTCTTGCTGCCTGTCTCGTCTGACTGCGATCATCCTACGGGTTTTTATGTCAGAGTCTTTCTCAGCTACCACAGTGATATAGTTTATACCGTGTTTTAGAGGAAGCTCTGCCTTAAAATCCATTTGCTTTGGATTTTCTTTGTTTGTGTTGGAAGCGAAAAACCTTTTATCGTTATCTACAAAAATATAGATATTTCTAACTTGAGTTTGGTCTGTTACAACACCGTGTATTGTTACGGTCTCCGACTTGGTAACGGATTGAACTTCATTTATTTTTACAATAGGTGCCGCTTTAATTGTCGTTGTATCATTACCATTACCCTTGTTACCGTCCGGTTGTATTGCACCCTGTGCATGTATAGGAATGCTTAATTTTTTTACCAGATATTCTCTTAAATCAATATCGGCTATAGCCAATTCAAAAGTTGCTTCTTTTTGTGAGAAATCCGTTTTTACCTCAAAAGCAAAAACCGCTTCTTTTTGAACTTTGCTCTCAACAGTCTCCAAAACTTCTCTTCCGCGGGTTAAAAATATTTGTTTTCCTGACAGGTTTTTTAAGGTGGCATAGGTATTAAGCGACAAACCTTCACCCAAATTGTGAATATCTGCGATAAGCTTTACAGATTCTCCTATCTGAACTATACCGTCACCGTTTCCAGTTTCTTTATCATCGATTCGCCATTTAAAACCAAAATGCGGACGCGACAAGGGAACAACCTTAAAACGCAACGCTACTGGATCAGGAGCTAAAGCGCCCTCGGACTTAAAGGTCCATTTGACATCATTGATTTCGCTTAAGGAATCTTTTGGAACACGAAAAGCAAAACGTCTGGTTACTGTTTCTCCAATACCCACTTTACCGAACAGGATTTCTCTATCATCTAAAGGACGAAAATCCGACTGTGATACCGCCCACAAACGATAGAAGGCGCTCGGCCCTGAATTGGTAACGGTCATTGAAACATATGATTCTTCTCCCGCCTTCACTACGTTATCTTTATCTATGCTAATAGAAACATTAGCCTCAGTTTTAGACAGAGAATTATGAGCCCCCTGCCAATCAATATCCAATTTCTTAAGTGCGGCAATAAGATGTTTCTCCTCTTTGATTCGTCTATTGGACAACAATCCGGATAGTGAAACCAACGCAGACAAAGCATCAGTGTTTTTTGTAGAAGCAGGATTGGTGCTCGGTGCAAGAGCTAAAACCATATCTTTAGCTAAAGAAGCTACAAAGTCCGGCTCAAACGGTTTGTTCTTGTCTACATCGGTAGGTTCCGGAATAAATCCTTCTTCCTCATTGTCACCGCCTTCCGAAGGGTTTGTTTCTTGGCTCTTAGGAGGAGTCCAAAGGTATCTGAGACCTGTGTACGGTTCGTCATCTCTTACATTACTATCTTGTGTTTCAAAGTGGTGTTTCAGGTCACTTTCTCTATATCCCCCTCCCGCTTCTAAATCAATCATTTCAATATCTGCTCGCATGGGAGTTATTTCTACATGGGGAACGACACCGACAGACTGAATAGACATATCTCCGGGGGTTAAATACTGTGCGGTCGTTAGCTTTAGTGCTGTTGAAGAGTTAGGAACAGTATCGCTTTGAAATTCAAAAAGGACTTGAACAGATCCCTTTCCAAAAGTTCTATCGCCGATAATAATTGCTCTTCCATGATTTTTAAGAGCCCCCGCTAATATTTCAGACGCAGAGGCAGACCCCTGGTCAACTATAGCAACTATTGGATATTCAGGTTCAATTCCCAAATCAGAAGCTCGACGTACTTCTCGCTCGTTGGGATCTTGCCCGGCAGTAGTTACTATAATGCCCTTTGTTAAAAACAAATCTGACACTTCTATAGAAGCTTCCAACAATCCACCCGGACATCCCCGCAAATCCAAAACCAAACCTTTAATATTCTTTTGTTTCCATTCCGTGATAATATTTAGAATGTCAGCCGCAGTATTACCTTGAAAATCTTTTATTCTGATATAGCCGACCTTGCTCGGTAAAAGATGAGTTTGAAGACTCTCAACTTTAACTTCAGCACGAACTATTTTAAATAATTTAGGTTCAGTCCATCCCTTTCTCATTATGTAGACAGAAACCCAAGTACCAGGTTCCCCTCGAAGCAAATCCACAGCATCACTGAGCGGCATATTTACAGTAGATTCTTCATCTATTTTAATAATTTGATCACCTGCCGTCAGACCGGCTCTGTCTGCCGGAGTTCCGTCTATGGGAGATACAATGGTTAGCGCTCCGTCTTTTATCGAAATAACAATCCCTAGTCCTGCAAATTTACCCTGCGTCTTATCCTGCATTTCTCTATATTGGTCCGAGTTTAAAAAAACAGAGTGAGGATCAAGGGTGCGAAGCATTCCGTTTATGGCTTCGTGCTCCAATTCTTTTAGATCAAGCTCATCCAAAGATTCTTTTTTGATAAAGCTAAAGGCATCTTTTATTTGTTGCAGAAGAATCCACGGACTGTCTATGTCTTTTAAGGCGAACTTCTGTGAAGCTTTTCCCATCTTTAGAGTAAGCATATCATGCTCTTCAAAAACCATAGCAGGAGCAATACTGAGCTGGATCGCTCTCATCGCCCCGACAAACATGCTTTTGGGAGAAATTCGAGATGCGTCTATATACCGTCTTTGAACAAGATTGATTACCCGGTAAAGATCAGTAAGGGATTTCATATCTTCGGGTACAGGAAGAGATCCGCTATCTCCCGAATACCCTACTCCGGATCCTTGTAATTCAAGACCGTTTTTCTCTGATTGTAAAAAGGTGACATAGGCAGCTATTATAATCGCAACGACTGTCAGCCCAATACCGCTCCATTTGTTAAGTTTTGTCGATTTCATAAATTGATTCAGTATTTACTTCTTTTTGTTTTTCAAATCTATTTCGCGTCGTTCTACAACAACATCAACAATACTTTCATTTCGTTTTACCGATATTCTAACATTGGAGCCGACAGGTCCCCTTAATAAATTGCGAACTTCCTCAAACGAAATTCCGGTTATATCTTTTCCGTCAATAGCAATAATCAAGTCACCTGCTTGTAAACCTGCCTTTTCAGCAAAGCTTTTTTGGCGAATCTCTACAACGGCAGTAGTGGAATCTTGTGGACGATAGCGAAAAACCGCGTCCACACTGCCTTCCCAATTTGCCAAGTTTTGTGCACATGATAATGTAAAAAAAATCACAACCAACCCTGCATTTCTAGTTTGTAACATCATTTCAATCCTCAGTTTGCCGAAAGCATATACAAAAAGCTGTAGACTACGATGCAATCGACACATCAACCTACATGTTTTAAGTTAATGAGTAAAAATGAAAAAGACTTTTAAAGAGAAAAACAATATAGTACGCGAAAATTGCGGTTAAATAATAACTGCAAAACAAGTTATTCAAATGAGATAGATTTCCAAGGCGGTGGGGAAAATGTTTAATGTGTTAAAAAAGACAAATAAATTAAAATCATTAACATTTTTGGCGATATTGGGTGTTGCATGTAATGAGCCGTCACAAACTGTGGAAATTTCCACTGATACCGTTTCGGATTCAGAGCCTGCCATTGAAACAGAGACAGAAATTGAAACCGAAACCGAAACTCAAGAAGTTATTCCCGTATGGTCCGATATCTGTGAGTTACAAACCGAAATTCAAGCAGGAGAAATCGTTAGTCAGTTTTCATTAAGCGAAACGGGATATTCTTCTTCACCGAGCACAGCTTATAATCCCGAAACAAACACATTCTTGACTGCATTTTCCTATATAGAGACGGGAACTACAGTGCCTCAGATTGTAACTGCTACTTACACAACCGGTCTTGAAACAGTTGAAGACAATGCTGTTTATTCTCGTGAATTTGGAGAAGTGTCTCCCTTGATTTCCGGAGAAGCAGGAAGTGTAAATCCTTCAATTACTTACGGCCATGGAGCATTTGCGTTGATTTGGTTGGACGGCAGGTTTAATTCTGAGTGTTCTGCATCAAAAATAGATACTTGCAAAAAAGATGTTGTTCTAGCAAGAGTTGACGAAACAGGCAGTCTTTTAGATGATTTAATTGTACTTACTGAAGGCGTTAATAATGCACCAGTTTCTCGTCCTGTAATAGCCTCTATTCCTGACGGATTTCTCGCAGTTTGGGCTGTATCCATTGATACAAAAATTTATTTAACTGCAATGCGTCTGGATACTTTAGGAAATCCGAGACAAAATCCTGTTATGTTTGATGGTTTTTTCATAGATAAATTTTTTGCGCCTTCTATCGCAGTCGGAGAGGAAGTTGCTGTTATTGTTTTTTCTATGGAAAGACAGTCTGATATTTCTGCTTTGATCTGGCCGCACGAAGACGATGAACCATCCTCTACTCTTATTTCTATTAACGAGCCGAATGTATCTAGCAAAGGTGCGGTTATTTCTTCCGGAAACGATGGGTTTTTGGTTGCATGGTCAGGACTAAAAGACGGTTATGAAAAGATATTTGTTCGTACTATTGACAAGACCGGCAAAATCAAAGGAGAGCCGCAACGCATAACATGGACTCCTCGAGACGCAAAATATCCCTCAATTGCATTTAACGGAGACTCATATGCAATTGCATGGATTGGCGTTGCAAATAACGGGGACAATCCTTGCGCGGTTCCTGATTGGTGCAAAGAACAGGTTTTTATAACACCTGTTGACAAAAACGGACAGGTAACCGGCAATGCCGTTATGCTTACCAATGATCCCAATCCTTCAAGTAAGGTCATTTTGTTTTGGGACGGCTTTGGTTGGACAGCTGAATACTTAACCTGGAGAACATATCGAGAGCAATTGTTTTACAGTCAGATAATATGTGAATGATAATGACTATGAAATTCAAACCGACATTGACATTCGGTGTAATGAAACGATACTTTGTTAAAGATGCTGATGTATCTTTACATGATATTGGGTAAAAAGGTCTAGATGTTCAAACTCGTCATCAGCGACGATGAAGGAAAAACCACCGTTGTTCCTCTGATCCGAGATGAAATAACAATCGGACGAAAGGAAGGCAATACGATTAGGCTTACTGATCGCAATGTTTCCAGATTCCATGCCAGGGTTGTTAGACGAGAGGAATCTTTTCTGATAGAAGATCTCGGAAGCATGTGCGGTACAAACGTAAATGCCGTTACACTTCGTTCTGAATCCAAAGAAATTACATCAGGAGACAAGGTTTCCATAGGAGATTATTCCTTATCTATCAGAAGCGATGTAGCATCTGATGTTCCTATGGGAAAGCAAATCGAACCTGGTGAGCAAGCCGGAATAGGAAAAGTAACAACTCACGCACGGTTGGTAATGTTGACAGACCCCTCTCCTGGAAGAGAAATTGACTTAACAGCAGATTTATATGTAGTGGGTAGAACAGATGATTCAAACCTTCGAATTGATCATCAGTCTATCTCAAGAGCACACGCTCGCCTTGATCATGACGCCGGAAAATGGACCATCTCGGATTTGGACAGCATTAACGGTATCTTTGTCAACAATCTTCGCAAAGATGACTATGTTCTAAAACCCGGAGATGTTATTCGCCTTGGAACAGTGGAGCTTAGATTTGTTGCTCCCGGTGAACCGTACAATTTCCTTCCTTCAGATGAAGAAAGACTTTCTATTGCTCCGTCAGATGTTAAATCAAAAAAGCTTGTTATTCCAATAATAGCAGGTGCTGCGGTTTTGATAATTGCTATTGTGGTGATTTTATATCTGTCCGGTTTCTTTACCTCTAAAAAATCTGTAACAACAACCGGTTTAGTTGAACAAACCTATGACAGCCTTATAGAGGAAGGCAAAGACAAAATGCAATCTGAGGATTGGGCTGAAGCCGCCAAGCTTTTTGCTCTAGCACAACAGAAAAATCCTGGTGCTGTCGATGCCAGAGAGATGAAGGCTCTTGCAGTAAAAGAATCCGATGCGCAAAATGCTTTTAACCAAGGTTTGACAGCTCAAGAAAACCAAAATTGGAAAGAAGCTGTGGATTGGTTTTCTAAGATCGTACGTTCCAGTTATTATTATGATGAAGATTTGTTCAAACAGGTTTCTGCCAAGCTATGTGATGAACTTCTTCAGAAGGCCGGCTTTGTGGAAAAAACCGGTACGCAAACCGAATTGGATGAAGTCTTTCAAGAAATATTCGAAATTCCTTTTAAACCCGAACAATGTCTTGGAGGCAAAGAAAAAATACTTTCAATTGTTGAAAAACTGAATGCTGCAGAGCAAGACAGTGATTCAGATAATAATGTTAAACAAAATACTTTAACAGGTAAAAGAAACGAACAGGTTAAAAAAGGCCCAACTCCACCGGCTAAACGTTCAAAACGTTCACAAGACAGTTCATCAAACGAAGAAAAATCAAAGTATAAAAACCCGTACGAAGATGATGATTGAAAACTGAACCTGTTCTTTCTGCTTATCATTAAATCAAGGAGGCCCAATGACCGATTTGAAAAAGGCATATAAGACTATTGTAGATGAGCATTTTCCGTCCGAAATGACAATTTCGTTTGGAGATCAAAGATTAATCTATAAGAAGCGCACTTGGAAAATAGAAGAAGACGGAGAAATTATCAAAAGGGGTCTTCGCTATGGAGAAAATCCGGGACAAGAATCAGCCCTTTACGAACTAATCAATGGAAATCTTACTTTAGGTGATTGCCGATTTATTGAGCCTAATCGCGGTTTGGTATCCGCTTTAGATGAGAGTATGATGCTTCAATTTGGAAAGCATCCGGGAAAAATTAATCTAACGGATATTGATTCAGCTTTAAATATTCTCAAATATCTAACCGACTCACCGACCGCAGTTGTGATGAAACATAATAATCCGTCAGGTGTTGCCAGAGCTTCATCTTCGGGTGAATCGCTTAGAAAGGCATTTATGGCCGACAGGCTTGCTGCAATGGGAGGATGCGCCGCAGTAACTCATCCTTTGGACAAAGAAGGTGCAGAGTTTTTATCTCAAAACTATGTTGAAGTGGTTGCCGCTCCTTCTTATGAAATCGGTGTAGTCGAAATTCTCCAAAAATCAAAAAACCTCAGAATAGTAGAAATTCCCAAAATGGACCGATTGTCTGATTATCGCAATATGCAGTTTGTTGATTTCAAATCTCTTATTGACGGCGGCATTATAGTTCAGCAATCCATAGTGAGCGCTATTCAAACCAAGGATGATTTTATTGAGGCAACCGCAAAAGTAAAAGGAGTAGGCGAAATCAGATGCGAAAGAACACCTACTGATGAGGAATACAAAGATTTAATCTTTGGTTGGAATGTTGAATTGGGGGTTACCTCAAATTCTGTACTGTTTGTAAAAGATGGTGTTACTGTTTCAATTGGAACAGGAGAGCAAGACAGAGTGGGATGCGCTGAGATTGCTGTTCACAAAGCATATACAAAATATGCAGACGGTCTTTGCTTTAACGAATTGGGTATTCCCTACAATGTGCTCAAACTCGAAGTTGAAAAGGGACTTCGTGATCAATCATTGATGGAAGAAATTGATAAAAAGACCAAAGAAGCCAAAGGCGGGCTTATAGGTTCGCGAATGATTTCTGACGGTTTTTTCCCATTTAGAGATGGCATAGACGTAGGAATAAGGGAGCGAATCAGCGCCGCTGCGCAACCAGGCGGTTCAATTAGGGATACAGAAGTTATCCAGGCATGCAACGAAGCCGACCCTAAGGTAGCAATGGTTTTTACCGGTCAACGTGCGTTTAAACACTAGAAAGCGTGATAAGATATCTTGCTCGTAAACTAGTGCAAAGGCTTAAATAGTATCATAACCGTAAAGGAGATATCATGGCTGATTTGACTTCCCGATATATGGGGATAAAGTTGGAGAATCCCGTGATAGTTAGCGCTTCAGGGCTGACTGAAAGCGAAGAAGGTGCCCTAAAGGCAGAAGATTCCGGAGCAGGCGCTGTGGTAATGAAATCTGTCTTTGAAGAACAAATTGAAATTGAGTCAAAGACTCTGGAAGACCAATCTTTGCATGATCATCCTGAATGGCAAGACTATCTTGGAGTGTTCGGCAGAGAAAGCAGTCTCAATAACTATTTGGATCAAATTGAAAAGGCAAAGTCAAGAACCCATATTCCCGTTTTTGGAAGTGTCAACTGCACTACAGCTTATGGTTGGACGGACTTTGCCAAGCGGTTGGCCGATACAGGAATTGACGGTCTTGAACTTAACGTCTTTATTGCACCTAACGATATAGGCAAAACCTCAGAAGAAGTTGAAAAGGTTTATTCCGATATTTTTTCTGAAGTAAAAAGCAGAGTGTCGATTCCAATAGTGATGAAACTACCTCCGTACCTAACTACGCCGGAAAGAATGCTTAGAAAACTTGCAGAAGCCGGTTTACGAGGAGCAGTACTTTTTAACAGACCTCTACCCTTTGATATTGATATAGAAAAGAGAAAAATAACTACACGCAATATCATTAGTTCTTCGACAGAGATGTCATATTCGTTGAGAATGTGCTCAATTCTTGCCGGATCCTGCAATTGTGATCTAGCTGTAGGAACAGGAGTGCACGATGCGGAAGCTGTTATCAAACATTTGTTTGCAGGTGCAACAGTAGTCCAGCTGTGTTCGGTAATTTACCTACACGGTTTTCAACAGGTATCAAAAATAATATATGATTTGAACAAATGGATGGATGAACACGCCATAAAATCTGTTGATGAAATTAGAGGTGTTCTGAGCAGGCAAAACACCTCCGACACCGCACTCTACGAACGAACACAATATGTAAAAGCCTTCGGCAATTTTAACTGATATTTGGATTATTAAGGTTGGGCAATGTCGTTAATTGAATAATTGCTTGTAACCGCACGCATCATTGCTTCTAAAATTGTAGGAAACAGTACAGCATTCGAATTTCTGCTAAACAGTGCAAATTTGTCCTGCCCGCTTCCCTCTCCTCCGTTGTCCCAATAAACGGGGGTTATACCCGCATCATGAGTGTATTTGGTAATGTATTCCATATAATAACGTCTGTAGTTTTCATAACCGCTTTGATTTACAGCACCGTATTCTCCTACTATTACAGGTAATCCTTTATCGACATAGTTGGATTTAAGTAAATTAAATTGTGTTCTAACATGATCTTCCTGTCCCCACGAGTCTCGTCCAGGAGATGCCGACCCCCACGTGTGAATAGAAGCCTCAAGAGCATAGGTATATGGATCGTAATAGTGTACAGAGAGGATAAGTTTGTTAGCTGCAGTATCTGTCGGAGCCTTAAAACCTGCAACAGTATATTCAATATTGGTGTTATATCCCGGTACGACCAACAGCCGTGTTGCATTGTTCCCGCCGCTTGCGCGAACTGTATCTACAAAGGCCTGGTTTAGATTGTTGATTATTGAGTAATACTCAGATCTTGGAGTGCCATACCCATCGTGAATCTCATTCATTGATTCAAACACCAGTCGCTTGTCAAAATCTTTAAAGGCAGCGGCTATTTGTTCCCAAACTTTTACAAACTGTGTACGAACAGCATTGTTATTGCTTTCGGTAACATTTCCGGCAGCATCATTAAGTGTAATCCATTCAACCCCGCTATATCCGTCAGCTCCGTCATGGTGAACATTGATTATTGCATCCATGCCGGCATCTAATACATATCCTACTACTTCTTTCACGCGATTCATCCATGTAGTATTAATTGTATAGTTAGGAGCACCTCCCAAATTTTTTGACCAAGTAACCGGAACTCGAACCACTCCAAATCCTGCATTTTTTACAGCCTGAAGCAACGAAGCCGTAACCATCGGATTTCCCCATGCTGTTTCGCCTTCAGGAGCATCCAAGCTGTTTCCCAAATTCCATCCTATTTTCCATTTTGCAACTGCTTGAACAGCTGTTATGTCGGAATCAGCATCTGTATCAGAGTCTGCATCAGCATCTGCATCTGCATCCGCGTCTGTATCTGTGTCTGTATCAGCATCTGCGTCAGCATCCGCGTCTGTATCTGCGTCGGCATCGGCATCAACATCGGTGTCTGTGTCTGTGTCGGCATCTGCGTCGGCATCGGAATCTGCATCGGTGTCTGTGTCTGTGTCGGCATCTGTGTCGGCATCGGCGTCGGCATCGGCATCAACATCGGTGTCTGTGTCTGTGTCGGCATCTGCGTCGGCATCTGCGTCGGCATCGGAATCTGCATCTGCATCTGTATCAGTATCAGAGTCTGCATCTGCATCTGAATCTGCGTCTGCATCTGCATCTGCATCTGCATCTGTATCAGTATCTGCATCGGAATCAGAGTCAGCATCTGCATCTGAATCTGTGTCCGTATCAGAATCTGTGTCCGTATCAGAATCTGCGTCGGTATCAGTGTCAGCATCCGCATCGGCATCAGAATTTCCATTGGAATCCGTATCCCAGTATCTCGTTTCTTCAGGCATCTCTGTGCAAGCCAAGAAAAAACCTACGACAGTGCAAAACAACCAAACAAGCTGACTGGCAAATTTCATTTATTAACCCCTTTTTTAAAAATATATCTTCATTAATAAACGTGTAATCGATATAGGTTCTCGGTTCAGGTTTTTTGACTACTTATAATCTATATTGGGAATTATCTAACATTCGAGTTCGTTTCTTCGAACATGTCGACTATGATAATAGAATTAAAGTTATCTGTACTATATACAACCAAGTTTCAAACTTTAAAATTTTTCAATATAGAACTTAAAACACAGCTTTCTTTCTATCTCTTTTGCATGTTGTTTCTTTTTAATCAGCACTTTGAGAGAATAGTGAAAAGTATTATTGGCCTAGGATGCATAGCTTCAAACAACTGTACAAAAATATCAGTATTGAAAGCCCATTACTATTCTGATAAATGTAACTTGCGTTTTTGGCCCAAATGTAGCCATAAACTTAATAATTATAAGGCCTTGAGCGTGTCCGCAATAGGAAGTCAGTTTTTTTTATCACATCGCTCGTTATGCTTCCTAAGAGGATACGAGGAATAATAATATGATTTTTGACTGGCTTTACGGCCTGTTTTCAAGTGATTTGGCCATCGATCTCGGAACTGCAACAACATTGATCTATGAAAAAGGTCGCGGAATCGTTTGCGCGGAACCGTCAGTAGTTGCAGTTCAAAAAGACTCTCGCGGTGTAAAAAAGGTATTGGCTGTCGGAACCGAAGCCAAGGAAATGCTTGGACGAACTCCGGGTCATATTGAAGCCGTTAGGCCGCTTAGAGAAGGGGTAATTGCTGACTATCAAGTTACTGAGGCAATGCTTGATTATTTTATCAAGAAAGTTCATAGACGAAAAACCCTTGTAAAACCAAGAGTTATTATTTGCGTTCCTTTTGGCATTACAGAAGTTGAGAAGCGAGCTGTTAGAGAATCGACAGAGAGTGCCGGGGCTAGAGAAGTGTATATTATTGAAGAACCTATGGCGGCAGCAATAGGTGCAGGGCTGCCGATTACAGAACCTTCAGCAAGCATGGTGGTGGATATTGGAGGAGGGACGACCGAAGTTGCCGTTATTTCTCTTGCAGGAATTGTCTATTCCCATTCAGTCAGAGTGGCGGGAGACAAGATGGACGATGCAATAACAGCTTACCTTAAACGCAAGTATAATTTAGCAATCGGTGAGCAGACTGCTGAAAAAATAAAAATTAGGATTGGGAATGCCTATCCCTCCGAAGATGTTGAATATATGGAGGTAAAAGGAAGGGATTTGGTTGCAGGAGTTCCAAGAACTGTCGAGGTTAATTCTGATGAAATCAGGGACGCTCTAAGCGATCCTGTTAATGTCATTGTCCAAGCTGTTATGAAAGCACTTGAATCAACACCTCCGGAATTGTCGGCTGACATTATTGATAAAGGTATTGTACTTACCGGAGGAGGCGCACTATTAAAAAATCTGGACGTACTCATTAGAGAAGAGACGGGGCTTCCAGTAATGGTTTGTGACGATCCTATATCTGCGGTGGTTCTTGGATCAGGCAAAGCACTCGATAACATCGAGCTGCTACGAGAAATCACCACCGGTTAGCGGCCAGCGATTATGAATTTTTTTAATCGCTACAGAAACGCACTTATCTGCACCGTTGCATTGGTAGTTCCTTTCTTTTTTCTAAAAGCAAATTTAAAGGAAGAAAGCAGTCTTAATGATTTTGATAGAGTAATTCTTCTCATCTCAACACCTATTCAATGGGCTGCAACTGCAGCCGCCGAATCGGTTTATGAAGTATGGTCCGATTATATTTTTCTTGTCGGATCCGAAAAAGAAAATGAGCAATTAAGATTTGAAGTTCAACGACTCAAAGCCGAAAATAATTTGTATTTGGAAGCAGCACAGGAAGTAAGACGTCTTAGGCAAATGCTTGGATTTAAAGATACTTTTGGGGGAGACCTAAAGGCTGCGAGGGTTATAGGCAGAGGGACTTCTGAACAATTTAGAGTAATCAGACTGCGGTTAGACATAGGAGAAAATATAGTTAAGAAAGGAATGCCTGTGGTGACCTTTGAAGGTCTTGTAGGTCAGATTACTGAAGTGGTCGGAAACTATTCTGATGTTTTATTGACCGTCGACCGCAAAAGCCAAGTGCCGGTGGTAGTTCAAAGAAGCGGAGCTCAAGGTATTTTGAGAGGATCAGGCGAGTTGGATAGATACTCTTGTGACGTTGAGTATCTTCTTCGCTCTGATGAGGTTAGAGAGGGAGATCAGCTTTTTACTTCAGGAGCAGGAGGAAAATTTCCTGAAGGATTGTTGGCAGGACGTATTGTTTCTGTAACCAGAGAGAATCTTGGATTGTTTCAAAAAGTAACGGTGGAACCGGCAGTTAATTTTTCAAGGCTTAAAGAAGTATTTGTGATTACTGAGCCTCAGAGAGTAGAACTGCCTAAAAAATAGCGGAGGAGTTTATTTGCATAGTGTAGTTATCATTATTGCCTGCTTTTTTCTTCTGATTATCCAGTCATCTTTTGCTCAAGTAACCGGTTTTGATATGTTTATTCCAAGCTTGAGTTTTCCTATTGTTCTCTATTTGGCGTTACACGACTACAATGCTGCACACGGAACGATTTTAGCTTTTGTTATCGGATATTTAACAGATATATTTGCAGGAAGTCCAATGGGGCTTCATACTTTTACAACTGTTTTGGTATTTCTCGTAGCACGAGGAGCGGCTTTAAGACTTTTTTTTCAAGGTTGGGTTTTTGAGGTTATTCTGGTGTTTTTATTTGCATTTGCGTCAAGAATTTTGCTTCTCCTGTTGAGAGCACTCTTTGATAAAGATTTTGACAGTTTACTTCTTCATTTCAACATTGTAATCTCCAGAGCGGGTGCAACTGCTGTTACTGCACCGCTCATATTTATTATGACGTCTTGGATAAACAAAACGTTTCCAAAACGACAGCGCAAAAGAGGAAGGGTTCTATCCAGCTAATGTTTGTAACTTCGCGAGGAGAGCTTTCTGAATTTCGGCGGCGATACCGTTGGATCCGTGTTTTTGTTGTATTGAGCTTTATGGTTCTTGTCGGAAGACTTGTTCAGCTCCAAATTGTAGACGGTGAGAAAAACAGCGATCAAAGTTTAAAAAATGTAGTTAGAACTATTACAATACCTGCTGTTAGAGGGCGTATTTTTGATGCCAAAGGGAGAGTTACAGCTACAAGTGTTCCGTCTCACAATATTGTAATAATTCCTCATTATTTTGATACTGAACGTGGTTTTGAGAGATTGGTCGAGTTGTTACAAGTTGACGAAGAAGTCGCTGCAAAAATGCGTCAAAAAATAGCTGAGCGCCTTGCCAATCCCAAAGACATTAGACGATTCCAACAAGTGGCAGTAGCCGAAGGAATTACACAAAATCAATTGTTGGCTGTTAAAGCGCACCAAGAAGAATTGGCAGGTGTCGATATTATTGATACTCCTATGCGATACTATCCTTACGGCTCTGCGGCAGCCCATATCATAGGTTATACTAATGAAGTTAATGCCGAAGATATAGATCGATTAGTAGACACTGTTGAAGACCCATATAGACCGGGAGATCGCATTGGACGAAACGGTGTTGAACGCATGCTCGAAAGTGATTTGCGTGGTATTCGCGGATGGAGAAAACGTGTTGTTGATGCAAGAGGTTTGCCTCTTCCTCGTGCCGAATCCGAGAAACTGCTACCAGAACCGAGAATCCAAGAACCGAGACCGGGTCATGATGTTGTATTGACAGTTGATATGGCGCTGCAAAAAATTGTCGAACAATCACTTCGCGGACATCCTGCAGGAGCAGTTGTTGTTATGGAAGTTGATACTGGAAGGATATTGGCTGCTGTAAGTAAACCGTCCTTTGATTCAAATATGATTACGCATGGATTGTCTCAAGAAGATTTCAAAGCGCTCAACGAAAATCCTTTTAAGCCCCAAATAGACAAAACAATATATGAAAACTACTTTCCAGGATCAATTTTCAAGCCGTTTACTGCAATAGCTGCTTTAGAAGAAGGACATATAACTCCAGAAGATGTTATTCACTGTTCGGGGTTTCATGAAATCGGTCGCAGAACTTTTAGATGTCCTAAACCTCATGGTGATATTAATCTTCGTGAAGCACTTGTTCAATCATGTAATGTTTTCTTCTTTAATTTGGCTGAACTGACCGGAATGGATACGATAGCTAAATATGCAATGGAATTCGGACTTGGTGCACGAACCGGTGTAGGCTACAATTCTGAAGCCAAGGGTATGATACCTGACAAAGCTTGGTATAACACACACTTTCCCGGACAGTTTAGAATAGGACACACTTTAAATATGGCCATTGGACAAGGAAATACAAAGGTCACTCCAATTCAGATGGCAATGACCTACTCTGCAATTGCTAACGGCGGTACAGTATATCGTCCTCAAGTAATTCGTAGAATAGAAACTTCTGAAGGTGATCTTGTAAAAGATTTCTATCCTGAAGTTATTCGAAGAACCTCGGTATCTCAATCAACCTTAAGTATGGTAATGGATTCGCTACTAGGTGTGGTTGAAGAAGAAGACGGAACAGCTTATGGGGCAAGAAATATTTCTATAAGGGTAGCTGGAAAGACCGGAACTGCACAAGTTGCCAAGCAGTCCAGAAAACCTGGAGATGATTTAGCCAAACATTATTATTTAAACAGAGATCATGCGTGGTTTGCAGCGGTCGCTCCGGCTGAATCGCCTAAAATAGCAATTGTCACACTTGTTGAGCATGGCGGAGGAGGCGGAGAGCACGCAGCTCCAATTGGTGTAGAAATAGCACGACGTTATTTTGAGGAAATCGAACCGAAGGAACAAAATACAGTTGTTGCGGAAACCCAAACCGCAAATATTCCAAAAAAGAAATCCCTAATAACTGTTGACAGCAACGAAAAGACTACGGCCTCGGCCCATCTTAGGTAATAGGCAGATATGCCCCGGGTGCTGGCGCATCGTTTTAGAGATAAGGTTGATTGGGTTTTACTTTTCCTAGTCAGTATTATTTCCCTAATAGGAGTTATAAACTCTTACAGCACAGGACGTTCAATCGGAAATCCTGACCTTTATTTATCACAAATATACTTTTTGGTTTTTGGAGGGTGCGGTGCATTTGCTATAGCTGTAGTTGACTATAAACACTATGAACGATACGGTTATATTTTGTATGGAATAGGGATCTTTTTGTTGACCTTGGTACTTATTGTAGGAACTGAAGTCAATAATTCCACTCGATGGATATCGTTCGGTCCTATGTTTCCGCGGTTTCAACCTTCGGAGTTAATGAAGGTTTTTCTAGTTGTAGGGCTTGCTAAATTTCTTCATAGGGATCCCCCGCATACAGAAGGCAGAAGAATCGGTGATCTTTTCATTCCAGGCTTTATGACTATAGCAGCTATGTATTTGATTTTAAAAGAACCTGACCTCGGAACAGCCTTACTATGTCTGTTATTATTTATTAGCATTATGATGCTAACAAGATTAAAGCTTTTCTCTTTTTTGGCAATGGTCAGCGCGATGCCCTTTGTGTCGGTTATGGGATGGAGCTACTTGCTAAAACCATATCAAAAACAGCGTGTAATTTCATTTATCAATACTTTTATTGATCCAGAAGCAGATCGTTTAAGTGCCGGATGGCATGCCTATCAATCTACTGTAGCAGTGGGTTCAGGATTGTGGACAGGTAAAGGATTTCTTCGCGGCACCGCCGGTCCTCACCATTTTCTTCCTGAACAAAGCACTGATTTTCCCTTTGCAATATATGCTGAGGAACATGGATTTGTAGGCGCAATGCTGGTTATGATTCTTTATTTGATATTAATTATGTGGTGCATTCGTATTGGGGCTAATGCAAGAGATAGATTTGGATCAGTAATTGCCGTAGGGATTGGTTCTATTTTCTTTTGGCAGGTGCTCATTAATCTTGGAATGGTAATGGGTATAATGCCTGTTGTAGGAGTCACGCTACCGCTTTTTTCTTACGGCGGCTCCTCTATATTAACTTGTATGTTGGGAATAGGATTACTGATGAGTGTTTCTATTCACAGATTCAAACGATAGGTAGGATTTCTTTTCACGATTGTTTTGCACTTTCAAAGGACGGTGACCATGTTGAAGTACCTAACAACTGTGAATAAGAATTCTGTTTTTACACATTATACATGTTTTACATGTTGCTCCTTTTACTTCTTGTCTGCCTCGCCGGAAACCTTCAAATAAGGTTTAAGTTTGAGAAAGCTCTTTCTTCCAATACCCTTGACTTTCATTATGTCATCAACTTTCTTAAATTTGTTTTTTGAACGAAAATCAATGATTGCCTGGGCTTTAGAAGGGCCGATGCCCGGTAGTGACTCCAATTCGGCAGAGGTTGCGGTATTGAGGTCAACTACGTTGTGTGCGGGAACATTTTCTTGTCCGTAAGCAGCTGATGACAAGGAAAACAACATGCTCAGCAGCAAAGATGAAACTATTGTTTTAGGTAAATACTTCATTCAATTGATCCTTTTCTGCGCCATAATGAAGGCGACTTTTCACAAGTATTTTGAAAATTGTTACTACTTCGCGGTTCTTGATCGCGTATGTGCAGAATGCCGTTAACAGGCAAAGCATCAAGCTTAACACTTATTGAATCGTCTCGGTTCAATACGCCGACTCCTATGTCCAGCCAAATACTTTTTTCCGCTCCGGGCTTTTCTACAATGGTATACACTTTAAATACCCGCTTTTTTTCACGAGATTCTTCTCGTTGCACTATGTCTTCTCTCCTGTTTACACCGCATTTGCGGCACTGTTTATGTCCGGACGATAAAGCATCGTGCATATTGTGTGCCTGTTTTCCTTGTCCATAATATTGTAATAAATACAGGATGTTATTGTTTATAACTCACAACCATTGCCGGCGGCGAAATGAACACAAAAAATTTTCGATTAATTCGCCGCCAAAATAGTTCTAAAAAATGCAGAGAAAAGATGTTGAACTTTGGCAAATAGCGGACGTCAAAAGCCAAATTTTCTGAGTGTTTCACGAAAGCGGAGAAACAGTTAGTAGATGAAGAGCTTCTGTTGCCAATAATTTTTTGCGAAACACCATAGCGATAATAAAATTATGCTATGATTCTTGTTTTAATATTTTGTGAAAAAATTGTGTGTTAATTCTTAGCGATCAAAGACTAAAAATCGGCTCTTGTTACTGCGATATCATAGAAGCATTTGAATTCGTAAGTGCTATTAGGAGCTGTATTGGGATTTGCGCAAATCCAGTTTGTGCCTTCAAATAACGGTAATGTGTAATAACCGTCTTTGTCAGCTTCAGCACCTCCGGTTCCAAAGAAAGTGGCGCCTTCGATAGGGCTCTGATCTTGTTGGGTAAGCACAACACCGTTAAACGGACCGCGCTGGAAATCACGAACTGTAATCTGTCCGGCTTTTACTTCTATTGTACTTCCGTCTTCCATCTTATCATTTAGAGCTCCGCCTACTGACATTGTAACAACTCCCGCCGGCATTTTTATTTCATATTTTCCCTGTGCATTAGTACCAGCAACGCCTCCGCCGTTTTCACCCCATGCAGAAACCGGAACGCCGGCTAAAGGTGCACCGCCGAGACTATTGCTAACATTACCGGTAAGAATTCCGCCTTGGACTACATTTATGTTCTGGTCGCTGGGAGTACCTGAATTGAGAACGGTTACAGTCTGACTATTGAGTAAATAGTAATTGTTCAGAGCCATAACTGAAACACCATAAGTTAGACCCGGATTTGCTGCTCCATAAATAGTAACTTCTTCAAATCTACCTTTGTCATTTCCTTCGTGGAGAGGATAAGCATAAGTATTTGCTGCTGCACCTCGACATCCCTCAAAAATCTGTGAAAATGCTACTGTCGAACCGGAAACAACAGCATTGTCAGGACTTACAAGACCGGATATTTGACGTTTCTTTATTGTACCCAAGGTTACTCCTGAACCAAATTGATAACCGGCCTGCGTGCCTTCGGCATCTGTCATTACGGCAACAACATTACCAAAGTTACCTACTCTAATATCAGCATTGGTTTCGCCGGTTGTTACCTGAAAACCTGTCTGACAATCATAAACGACAACACTGCCCGGAACAGCAGCAGAGCTGTCAAGCTCTTGAGTTTGAAGTTTAATTACACGTTGATTGTGATTGAGAGTAATTGTTTTGCTTATCTCTTTTCCACCAGGAGCTCCCTCTGAGACTTCAATTACATCGGTAATGAAAGGATGCACAAAAATCGTAGTAAAATCAATAGGATTATCGACATCATATTCATACTTGGTGGATGCAGTTGCGTTGACAACAGCTCTATAATTACCCTCAAACAGATCAAGACCGATATAGAAAGCGCTATTCAGCTCATGGTCTTCTTGAACATTTGCATAATTGAGAGTTGCAACATGATTTGACGCAACAATACTCGACTCTAAAGGCATTCCTTCGTCATCTACTCTGTAGAGTTGTATGTTTACAGTTTCCATAACAGCTCCGACTATATTCACAGTCCAATTCAAACGCGTTGTATATTTGGAAACCGCTGTTGTATTGGCAGTTTTTTCTACAGAGAATGCTGTCGGTATAATAGGCACATTTTTATTGTCATGTCCGTTACAACCGTTGGAATAGGTGTTTCCGGCAATACAACCTTCGACAAAAAGATCTGTTTCATTTATTACACCGTTAAATCCGTTTAATGATACATCGTAAGTATTTGCAGGTAAGCTTACAGCAGCAACGCCCTGATTATTGGTTGACTTAGTGGTAATCAGTTGAGTTTGATTGCCAAGTTTTTGAGGATCGTGAGTAAAATAATAACCGACATTTACGTCCTCAACAGGTTCAGCCGCACCTCCCGCGTCGGTTGTGGCTAACACTGTTACACGCAAAGCACTTACGCTTTCAAGAAGGACGCGATCAAGATCTTCAAGTGTGTTTACATCAGAGTCAGTATCCGAATCGGTATCAGAGTCTGTGTCAGTATCTGTATCCGTGTCCGTGTCTGTATCAGTGTCTGTATCAGTGTCTGTATCAGTGTCTGTATCAGTGTCTGTATCAGTGTCCGTATCAGTGTCCGTATCAGTGTCCGTATCAGTGTCTGTATCAGTATCCGTATCCGTGTCTGCATCCGTGTCTGCATCCGTGTCTGCATCCGTGTCTGCATCTGTGTCTGCGTCCGTGTCTGCATCCGTGTCTGCATCCGTGTCTGCATCCGTGTCTG
>CAYWLQ010000064.1:0-28393 GCA_964458775.1 uncultured Myxococcales bacterium
ACGGCGTTTATATGCGCACACCCCTCCCCTGTCAATATTATTTCGAAGTTTTTTTTTAACAAAAATCACAATATTGTAACTAGCTGTTAACACTATGTATTGCCTATTGAATATAGGTATTTTCTGCAAAAATTATTTCAAAAACGAGAACAGCTTGAATAGCTGTCCTACGGAAAACGTTAACAGAAAGGAGTAAAGATGGAACATTAACAGTTTTGTTTTTTAGAAGAAAAGTCATTTAAGTAATTATGTAGGTCAAATAAACGCAGAGGAATCTGAAAAAATGTTTAGTATAATTTTGTATTAAAGATATATCTATTTGTAAAATCTTCTGATTATTTATTTAAAATGCCTAAACTTCAGAATTAGGAATATTCAATGTGTAATGGAGAAATGATATATGCTGTTAACAATTGGAGCAAACAAAGTGAACAGAGAAAAAAACAAGAACAATAGAAACCAACGTTCCGGATATGCAAAAAGCAATTTATATTTAATTAGATGGCCCTTTTTGTTGTTGATCTTTTCATTAGGCAATACTGCCTATGCACAGCAAACAGCCGTTTCGTCTGAAAAAACCGTTGTTACTAATAAAGAAAAGAAGACAAATACAGCTAAAGAAAAACCCACTGCTTTAATTCCTTCAGTAAAAGGCCAAGATGAAACGACATCTACATCAAGTGTGAAAGAAATAGTAGACAAGATACAAGGCTATTATTCGTCTTCGGAAGACTATAGAGCATCTTTTATTCAAACCACATCTCACAAAATGTTTGCCGGCAAATTAGACCGAGCTTACGGAACAGTTAAATTTAAAAAGGGTGGTTTGATGAAATGGGAATACACAAGACCTGAAAAAAAACAATTTATTTACGATGGCAAAACACTCTGGATCTATGAACCCGAAGTTCCTCAGGTGTTTAGCGGAAGTGCCGATGCTGAACGTTTAAGACGAGCTTTGGCTTTTGTAACAGGCGAAGGAAAGCTATTAGATGAATATAGTGTAAAGATTCTAAATTCAGAAAAATACGGATTTACAGAAGGTCATGTGCTGAATTTGATTCCCAAGGATACACAGTCACCCAATAAGAGTATCGAGTTGTATGTAGACAAAAGCACATATCGAGTAGTTCGGTCTGTTGTGATAGATCACGAAAACAATAGAAATCGATTAGACTTTACTAATCCGTCTCTCAACAACAACTTATCTGCTGAGGAATTTTCATTTATCCCCCCCAAAGGCGTTCCGGTAATTGATCCAACCAAACAATAGATCTTTCAAAAACATCAACACAGCACAGTATTGCTTGTTATTTGTTAACAAGGTAGCTTTTCAATCATGAAATCTAATAAGTCTTACCGAATTGAATATATCGACTGGTTGCGAGGTGTAGCGGTTATTACTATGTTTGTAGTTCACTCCGCAGTCGCCTGGCTGAATACATCAGCAAAAACCGAACTCTATTTTACATATTTAATGCGAGCCGCAGGTATGGTAGCTCCTACTTTTATGTTTTTGGCGGGATTGTCTGTTGCAATTATTGTCTATCGCAATAAAACAAGCGGCAAAGACGAACGCCAAACAAAGACTAGAATCGCAAAAAGGGGACTTCAGATTCTTATACTGGGATATGCGCTTCATCTTATCATGTATGTAATGAGCGGTATGAAAGGTGATGCTATGCGTGTTTTCAAAGTGGATATATTGCATTGCATAGGTTTATCCATGCTAGCTTCGTCCTATATAGCTTGGTCGAAAAAACAATTTAATGTTTCGGCGTTGCTTATTGCTTTATTCTTGCCCGTCTTATCAACAATCATCTATCGATTTCCTGTCAGCAATTGGCTTCCAAGTTACTTGGCCTCCTATATAACAATCAAATCTAAATATGCTTTATTTCCAGTTATACCATTTGCAGCCTGGTTTATGTTCGGGCTTTTTGTAGGACCGATTTACATTAAAGCAATCGAAAACAAACAAAATGAAAAACATTTTTGGATAAGAATTATAATGTCCGGAATATTGATGTTTATAATCGGAAAAGGGATTAAGTATTTGTACTATGCATATGATTTAGATGTTCTTGGAGTCGACACACCTCAACCCAAGGGCCTATTGCATGATTTCTTCTTTAAAGGCGCGGTTGTATTATTTTTATTTTTTGTCAGCCGAATAACAACAAAGATAATAGAAAAAATACCATATACTTTTGTCTCTCAATTCGGACGATCTTCACTTTTTGCATACTGTGCACACTTGTTATTGATATATCCTGTAGCAGGAAATTTTCTGCATCGTCAGATAACAGCTACACAACATGCAGTGTTATCAATCGTACTCATTCTAGTAATGTTTGCATTAACGGTTTTTTGGGACAGAAAAAAACATCTGCTTACAAATCTCTATTCAAAGAAGCACCTTATCTCAAAATCCTAATTGGTTTGATGTTATCGTATATTTTCCAATATCGATAATGCAACCCCGATACGAAGACCGTTTGCAGAGATGGTAAATCTGTCCTTACCGAGAAAGCGTATCATTTCTTCTATTATGCAAATTCCCGAAGGAAAAACATCAGCTCTAAGCGGTCTTATATTGTACTTCTCAGTTCGCTCTTTTGCTGTAACAGAAGAGATACGACTCTTCCAATACATCACATCTTCAAGACTCATATCTAAGCCGTGAACCTTTTCACGATTCCACACAACAGCTCCCAAAGACAGCATTCCAAGTGTGGTAGCGGTACCGGCAACACCCAGGAGATTTCCTTTTAAGTCTTTTGAAAGGGACTCATAGAGACACTTTCTAACTTCATTACTAACAGAGGCCATTTCTTCGGTTTTTGGAGGGTCATTAAAGACAAATTTTTCTGTCAAAGAAACCACACCGAAGTCCAAACTAAAACCGTGCCACTGTCCGTCCGAACCGCGACTTCCTACTTCAGTCGACTGTCCCCCCACATCCATTACTATCCAAGAAGGAGAGTCCGGTATTCCGCACACTGCTCCCTTGCAGGTTAGCTCAGCTTCCTCTTCTCCCGAAATAATCTCTATTTTGGTTTTTAGAATTTCTTCGGCCGGTTTAATAAAATCCTCCGGCCTTGATGTTTTGCGTAGCACTGCTGTTGCAACAGCTCTAATTGGCTTGTTACCTATATCAAACTGCTCCGCCAAGTCGGTTAATGCATCAAGCCCTCTTTTCACAGCGACTGGTTTTAGACGACCGCCTTCAATTAATCCTTCTGACAACCTAACCGGCAAAGAAGCATCGTCAATTAACTCAATAGGATTTGCTGAATTTTTGGTATATCTAATTTCTGCACAGGAAAACGTATTCGATCCTATGTCGAGACCTATAACACTTTGATTTGGGGGATACATGGTTTTAAAAGTTTATGAGAGAATTCTTAGAGACCGAGACCGCTCAAATCCGGCAACTCATCAAGGTTAGGCATGAGAACAACTTCAATTCTTCGATTTTGTTGTTTGCCGTCATCTGTATCATTAGTTGCGGCCGGCTGATACTCAGCATATCCGGAAGCAGAAAGTCTTTGAGGGTTTACACCTCTCTCTTGGAAAAATTTGACAACGGTAACCGCACGAGCAGTGGAAAGCTCCCAATTTGATTTGAATTTGGGTGAATTGATAGGTACGTTATCAGTATGACCGGCAACTTGGAATTCGCGATCAGTAATGGTAACTAGAATTGCACTCAATTCCGTAAGAGCAGCCTCACCTTCAGGTAACAATTCGGATTTACCTGATGGGAACAATATATTGGAAGACATCTCTACCACCATGCGTCCTCGAACAATTCGGATTTTCAGTTTTCCGGAGGAAACCATACTATTAAATTTTTCTAAAACAGCGCGATACTTGGCCATACGAGCTTTCTGAGCTTCTTGTTCGCGACGAAGTTTTTCCTCTCTTGCTCTTGTTGCTTCCAAATCGCTGGCAAGAGCGTTTTTGTCACCTAACAGTTTGTTAACGTTTTCGCCAAGTTCGCTCAATCTATTTGCCAACTTGCCGTTTTCGAGTTTGAGCATTTCAAACTCTTCCTGAAGCCTGTTGTGAGCATCCCTGGATGCGTCCAAGTCTTGTTTCAGCTGGTCGGCTTCCATTACTTTTGCGTTGTACTGTTCTTCGGGAATGCCGCATCCCGCCGCCCATAGAACGGCCATTGCCGCTACCATAGAAATTCTCATTTTCATCGTTTTCTCCTCCATTGAGCACTCGTCCGTTTCGAGCTAACAGAACGTAACATTACTTGTCTTAAACCATAGGTCAACCATGAAAAGACAAAGGTTACTCTAAATTATCCATAAGTACCTTTAAATCTTCAGGTAAAGAAGACTCAACTTTAACCGGCAGATTGGTAATCGGGTGTTCAAACCGCAGTTCATTGGCGTGTAAAAAAAGCCTATTTAATCCCAAAGGTCCGGGGAAGGAACAATACATAGAATCCATTGCAATAGGAAAGCCTTTATGTGCCAAGTGCACACGGATTTGATGTCTGGCTCCGCGGTGAATAACAGCCTTTACCAAAGTAAATTTTTTATAAGAAGAAACAGTAAAAATATCTGTGCGATAAACCCGTCCGGTAGAAAAAACGGCCGTTTTACAGTTGTTAACTCCTGATCCAACTAAAGGCGTTTCCACAGAAAAACGATCAGGCGTACTGCCGTGAACCAATGCGAGATAGCTTTTTTCTATTTTGTCTTTTTGTTGAGCATTGACCAATATGTCATAAACCTGCTGAGAGCGCCCTACCATTACAGCTCCGGATGTCTCATAATCTAGACGCTGTAAAAGCCCTCCGTCTCCTTCTCTCTTTCCTACCTTAGCACACTCGGGAAAATGAGCGACAACAACATTTGACAAAGTATCCGTTTCATCCGGTCTCAAAGGAACAGACGAAACCGCGCAGGGTTTTTCTACAACAAGTAGGTCATCGTCTTGATAATGAATAATAAGCGGAAAGGCTTTTTTTGGTTTAGGAGTCCAATCTTTTAGAAACAGCGGAGCAAAAACAGTAACAACATCACCCGAAACAATTATTTGAGATTTACTACAAGACAGTCCGTTTATAAACACCTTGCCGTCCTCTATCGCTTGAACAGCTTTGCGTCTGGATAAACCGGGAATACGACAAGCCAGCCATATGTCAAGACGTGCCGACCCTGAAGAGTCTGCTACAAAAGTGTACAAGGTTTTATTTCTATTCATCAAACAGAAGTAACTAAAGACCGGTTCTTATAAGAGCGCAAACTTTACTGACAGTATCTAAAGCAGAAATTTCTTTGACCGCTCTTTGCATTTGAGCTTCTTTTACCATATGGGTCATTATTATTATCTCGGCATGTTCTCCCACCGGGTCGGTCTGTTGCACATTGGTAATACTGACATTATTATCACCAAATACTTTGCTGATAGAAGCCAAAACACCGGGATGATCCACTGCCATAAGTCGAAGATAATACATGCTCTCAATTTCACCCATGGATATGGTCTTCTTGTCTTTTTTACCAAAATCTAAAGTTGTGCTTGATTTTCCCAAAGCCGCATCCCGCGCAATTGCCACAATATCACCGACAACCGCAGAAGCCGTAGGCATCTCTCCCGCTCCGCGCCCATAGAACATGGTTTCTCCCACGTTTTCACCCTCAACATATACGGCATTAAAGGCGCCGTTTACCGAAGCCAAAGGATGAGACTGACGAATCATAACCGGATGAACCCTAAGCTCAACTTTACTATCAGATTGCGCTATTCCTATTGCTAAAAGCTTAATAACATAACCGTATTGCTTGGCCGCTGCGATATCCCGAAAAGAAATACTTCTAATACCCTCACGATAAATGGACTCATGATTAAAGTAGCAATCAAATGCAATAGAACTTAAAATCGTTAGTTTGTAGGCCACATCATGACCGTCAACATCCGAAGACGGATCTGCTTCGGCATATCCTAAACTCTGAGCTTCTTTAAGAACATCTTCAAACTCAGCACCCTCAGCGGTCATTTTTGAAAGAATATAGTTAGTGGTGCCGTTTAAAATGCCGTAAATTTTTTTATAAGAATTGGCGGCAAGCGAACTTGTCAAAGCATTGATAATAGGTATACCTCCGCCGGATGATGCCTCGTAAAACAAATTAACACCGGCTTCTTTTGCCATTGCAATCAGTTCTTTTCCGTGTTTGGCGATGAGTTCTTTATTGGCTGTAACCACATGTTTTTTGTTCTTAATAGCCTCTTCAATATATTTTTTTGCATGGGTAACACCGCCTATAACCTCAACCACTAAATCAATAGAAGGGTCATTTATGATCTTCGATGCATCGTCTACCAACGTGAATTTCGAATAATCTATACCGTCTTTTTTTTGCGGCGAAATGTCAGCCACTGTCTTGAGTACGATTTTTCTACCCGCTCTCTGCTCAAGTATATCTTGATCTTTGAGCAAAACCTTAACCGTTCCTGTCCCGATAGTTCCAAAACCGATTACCCCTACATTAAAAGACTGGCCGGACATATTGCCTCCTGTTGTTATAAAATAATAACCAACCTAACTTTCAAGGGATATATATCCTATTCAGAAGGGTCATGCGAGATACAATTTGGTATGAAAGAAGGTTTTGATATGGGATATTGCTTCAGCGGTAGAACAATTGTCAATAAGGTAAAAAGTCCTCTCCATATACCATGATTCCTCCACTGTGGCCTCCAAATGCTGCCAAGCAGAAAGCAAGTACAACAAGAACCAATTGGATTGTCTTATATTTTCCGACCGGGTTGTTTTTTTTATAAATTCTTAGTCCCAAAGCCGAAATGAGAACCGCGCCTGAAATAATCATGAGATTTCTATGTAAATAGAACACATCAGGAGGATTTTGCCCCAAAAACATTTCATTGCCTCTCAACATACCGGTCAAAGCAGCAGGCAAAAAGCTTAAAGCAGCAGCAATGGTCAATACATAGGTACATTCAGGCGACTTGCCTTTGTTGAAAAATATTCCCGCAAACTCCGTCAATAATAAAGCAAACAGCAATCCTATAGGTAAATGAACAGCCGCAGCATGATGTCTTCCCACAAAGTTGAGGAATGAAAACGAAGTATCAGATACCGAAGAATCGGTTACATCCACAATTTCTACTGTTTCTATAGCGTCAACCGTATCTGCAACAGAGATAAAACTCAGGAATAACAATGCAAGAAAACATGTCAAAATAAACAATTTAGGCATATCTATTCAACCGTTAAAATAATTTTTCCATTTTCAAGAACGGCTTGGTAATTTTTTAGATCTGTTTTTGCCGGACCTTGTAAGACCTTTCCGTCGGTACTAAATGCGGCGCCATGGCATTTGCATTCTATTTTTTTTGATGTCGAATTATAGCTCAAATCACAATTTCGATGAGTGCATTTAGATGAAACCGCCTTAACTGATTTTTCTGTTTCTCTTATCAGCAAGATATCCAAATCGTTAAGCTTTACAGCAGCAAAGCCGTCAACCTTGGATAAAGACGGCAGTTTATCAAGCAAAACACCCAATTTTTTTGCATGAGCTGCCTTGCCTTTTAATAATGCCGCCCCTGATATTAAAATCCCCAAAATCTTTAAGAAAAACTGTCTTCTGTTATCCATTGCAATGCCTCCCGTAAAAAGCAAATCCGTGTCTGATGTATGTTATATCCGGTTTTTTCTAACCGGGCTTTTTATTTTTTTTCACGTAGTCTAATGTTGTCCAATTGATCGAAACATCTGATAGGTCACAATTACCGTATTGATTATCAAAGAATTCTAGTGCATCGCAAAGAACCGGTAAAGAATTGAGCAGTTGCTGCAGCTCCTCTTCTTACAGCGTTACTTAGATGAGGGGTTTTGATGACGGAAGGCGACTTCGACTTGGCTCTGAAACAGGAACTTAATGCAAAAAGCAATGTTTCGATTCTATTGATATAGGTATGTTTGGTTTTAACTTCGTCCATAAGTTGAAGCAACGTGTTGCAAGCGTTGACATCTTTAGTATGTATTTCAGCCAGTTTCATAAGCTCTGAAATATCTGAATGGTAAATGAGTTTGTTGTCAAACAGTGCATTCGCCGTAGCATTGTTAGTCACACCAAAATTCCCGTAACTAATATTTTTAAAAATACGACACGGAACATAATTCCCGACATCTTCAGAATTGCTGAGTTGGCTTTTTCCCTGAATCGCCGGGGCAATGTAAGCATCCCGAATGAGCTTTGCGTTTGTTTCTAGGTCAATATACTGCTTATGAAAAGATACGTTTGAATGTGTACACGGATTGAAATCTTTAACTACATATCCGCCGTACTGGTCAAAAGAAAGGTTGTTTTCGATACAGTAGTTAATAACATCCGTAATTGCATCTTTGTTGACCCTCCAAATTGACCCGACAAACACGACTTGTCTATTTTGTTTATTTTGCGAGAACTCCGACCTAACCTTTTCTATGTTTTGTTCAATTTCATCGGGCAGCAAATCTGTACCCCAAGTTAAAACTGCATTGGAATGCAAAATAGAGAGCGCGTGACACGGCTCTTTATTGATTGGAGCATGGGTATCGTCATAGACCTTGCCTCTGAAAACTTCGAAAGTAATACATCGACCGGCCTCTTTTAGATTTCGATATCTACGTGCGTTCAAACGTTTTGGTGCATGATTATGAACAATATAGTAGGCTTTGTCCGTTAAGGGGAGTGCGAAGTCAACATTACCGACATTTAAATTTCCTATCACAAGTGTGTTTTCGAGATCCTTTGAGCGAAGGAGACTTCGGTTGTCATCCCATGTTAGCTCAAACGGAATTCCGGCTTCTTGCAAAAAAGCAAACGCTCTATAAAAAGCAGATTGAATCCAATAGTGTGTATGAATTTTTTCCTTGTAACCGTAGATAACAACTTTCTTAATGCCCATTTCGTCAAAGTATTTTTGAATAGCTTCATACATCGGTATCATTACAGAAAGCTTAATTACGATAACCTTCATGCAAAGTCACGTTTGTTTTGACACACTATTTGGTTTTCTATATGGATTTTGCAAACGCTCCATTTTTAATATTTTCGGTTGCGTTTTTGTTTTACGACATAACAAGGAGACTCTTAATGGCATCTACAGAGAAACCGGTACTATCTAAAGAACAACAAGAACAAGAAGACGAATACTTCTTTCCATACCATCATGTTCCAAAGATAGATGCCAATGGATTTACCCAATCCTTCATGTGGGCATGGGGGCTTCCTTATCTAGGCGGAATTAGGTTCATTACTGACAAACTAGATGAGATGGTGTTTGATTCGCTCATCGATATTGGCTGCGGCGACGGCCGTCTACTCAAAGAATTGCATGCACGATTCCCTCAAAAACGACTGGTCGGAGTAGACTACTCAGAAAGAGCAATCTCATTTGCCAGAGCTTTTTGTCCTGATGTGGATTATCGTAGTCTGGACTTGCTTTCATTTCAATTTGAAGAATCTTTCGATGTAGCAAGCATGATCGAAGTTTACGAACACATTCCGTATGATATTTGCAACAAGTTTTTGTCAGCAGTAACAAATCTGCTCAACGAAAACGGTATACTCATCCTAACTGTACCTCATGAAAACACTCCGGTTCCTAAAAAACATTATCGGCATTTTAATTCAAAAAGCCTTGCAGCAGAATTAGAGCAACATTTTGAAAAAGTCTTGATCATTCCTTTTGATCGGCGTCCGCTGTTTCTGAGGCTGCTCGACAAGATCTGCAATCGACAGGACTTTTTGGTCGGAAGACAATGGTTGAACAATCTGCGATGGAGATACTATATTGATTATTGTCTGACAAATGTTAAGGAAGACGAATGCAAACGCATTGCCGCTGTGTGTACTAAAAAACGTTCGCCGCAATAACCTAATCTTTATTTCTTTCTGTTAGCGAAAAGCATCTTTCCCATTATCCATCCTTTGACAAAACGCCAATCTTCCGAAGTTATATATTTGGCTTTCGTTCCGATAATGGAAAATCCTACAAGAATAATAACCGCTTCAGCAGCAAAGGCAAGCGCGGGAAGATGGGAGAGAAAATACTTTGGAATGATGGCAACTGCCGCAGGAAGGACCGCAATGCAGACAATTTTTAAATACTCAATTACAGGAAATATTTGTTTAAACGGAACGCTGAGTGCTTTTGATATGAGATATGAGAATATGATAACTTGAGGAATGTAGTTAAGCAGAGTGCCTAATGCCGGTCCGATATAACCAAGACCGAAGAGTAAAGGCACACTGATGATAACATTCATAGCAAACATTAAAAATGTTCCCCACAAAATATAGCGGGACCTGTCCGCTGCAAGTAAAACACTGCTGAAGGCGGTTACTCGTCCCATTGTATAGATAGAGTAAATCCGAAAAATCGGAGCAGCTCCTATATATTGAGAAGTCAGTGTTAAGGTAACGAATTCTTCCGCACCCACAATAAAAACCATACAGACAGGAACCACAATCAATGATACTCGTGAAATGCTTCCGCGCCAAAGGCGGATAACTTCTATTGGGTTATGTTCTTTTAAAAGGCGCACAAAACGCGGTGTATATACAGCTCCGACTGAGTAGGCTATCGAGGTGACAATCGGAATCTGCCAAGCTCCCATGCGATAGTCAGCAAATACCGCAGCAGACATCGTGCCCAAAATAAGATAACTGTCAAAACTTGTGTTTATAACATTGAGAATATCGTTCATTCCCAAAGGCACAGCAAATCCGAACAAACGACGAACTGTAACGGGCTTCTCATCAGATGCACCGGCACCTCGGTATAGAAGAACAATGATAGCAATCATTACTATGGCCTGAACAAAACCGAAACACAGATACCCATAAACGATGCCTTCCAAACCGAACCCCAAAGCGGCAGGTATGACAGCTGCAATGCTCATGCTGACAGCTTTAAATATGCCGAAAAAAGCAGCCCCTCTGGGCATGTTTTCAGATATGAACAGGTTGGGAATCAAACGAGAAGGCATATCGAGCAGCGGAAACAAAGCAAACAACTTAAGGTATTGTAGCGTGGCCGCCAACGCTGCTGTTTCTCCTTCTTTGGAATCCATAAGGGAAAAGTATCTCTCAAGCAAAGGAACTAATGCGCCCGAAAAATGCGCCAGCCCGTAAAGCAGCAGACTGGTAATTCCGCCAAGCAAAGTAAGAACAAAAAAAACTTTTTTAGTCACTGCACAGCGCTCAGAACGAGATCGGTCAGCGTTAAAATAGAGCAAGGTTGGCGCAAAACCGGAGCTCAAGATTATTGCTGCCGTTGAGTAAATCAACATTAGAGAAGAAAAAACACCGACATCTGCCTTTTCAACCAAACGCACAATGATCCATGGAAGAATTGCCTGAGCAATCATTGAAAGCGCTTGGCCGAATACTAGTGTTCCGGCCTGCTCAGATTCTGACTGACCTTTCCGAAACGAACTGTCTTGCTTTGTAGTCACTTTAGAAATCCTGCGGGATCACATAGTCGATATTCGATGTAATAAAGTATTTAAATTACAAACATTGTCAAGAAAAGCATAATAAGTTGGCCTGACACTTATATTGTAGGTTCATTTCAGCATCCGCCCAAACAGCCGCCGCCTCTTCTGTTGAAGGGGCCTTTGCCGCATACCGGTATAGAAAAAGACTTGTCCCCTACCTTGCGACTACAGGGTTCACCCAAGGTTACGGGATTCACCTTATTGGCGTTGTAGGCATTTACTATTGCCTCTACGGTATCCTCTGTCGATGAAAACACCGAAATGTTTGCGGATTGAAGACTATGCAGGGAATCAAGATTTATTCCGTTTACCATTACACTTTTAACAGCATAGCCTACCAAGCACTGGATTAGGCTTTTTTGATTGTCATTGACCGTGTTTAAATTATCAACAACCTGATACTCCATAGTTAAACAATCGATTATTAGAAATTTCGGCGCGGTACCGAAATGAAGGCAAATAGGGCTTTTTAAGCCTCGGTCTTTTTCTATTGGAATGCAGATGTTCACAGCGAGAACTCCTTAGTATGTGTGTTGAGATATAGATTGTGTAACCGGGATACATTATGCATCACCCTTGGGCATATCGTGAATTAGCAGGCTTAGTTGCTTTGAATCAACCGGCGGAGGAGAAGATTTCTTTTTTTTCTTGGAAGATATTTGAGACTTTGATCTTTCAGTCTTTTCAGGATAGGTCAAAATCAATTGAGGCGTTTTTTGTGTAATGCCATCAATATCACTAAGTTTAGTCGATTTATGGGCTGCCACAATTTCGGCATCTCCAAGCTTAGTTGCACTACTCATGTACATTCTAAACTCTAACAGCAGTTCTCTAAATTGATTCCTCACAACTGCCATTCTCTCCAACAAGTCGGACAAAGGCTCGTCAATTGTTCTAAAACGAACCAATTGTAAATGCGGACAGGATTCTGACGGCCCTGCCGGATTTACCGTTCCGCAAGCCGGACAAACTCTAACTGCCGGCTGCTGGATAGTTTGGTTTTGTAATCCGTCCTTGTCCATCGGCAAGATAATAATCATTCTCAAACAAAAATGCCAATAATGAGAGCTTTTTCCAGGTACTTTGTAGACAAATCAATGTTTAACATTGTCATTGGGTAACATAATTAGGTATGCACCGTTTTGGGTAGTTGCCAGTATGTGCGTACCGTTTTGATAGTTTATTGCAAGTGAACTTACTGTGTTTTTTCCAGGTTCCGCATCAGAATAAACAGATAAAACCGGAAGAAAACTCAATCCGCAATCAAACGAGACAACAACTTTAGAACGACCGTTAGAATGAGTTGTCGCTGCAACAATAGTATTTGGGTTTTCCGAATCCATAACAACTGCTGTTATCGGAAAAGGCAATCTAATCTCCTGCCAATTATTACCGTCGTCAGTAGACAGATATAAATAACCGCCTGTTCCACGAGAGTATAAAGCAATAGATTTTCTTCCGGATGCCATTCCTATAGAAGTTTTGGCCGCAATCAATGCACTGGATATTTTTAAGGGAATAGGAACCGATTCCCAATTGACTAAATCTTGGCTTTTTTGCAACGATATAGAATCAGATATGTCTTTGGTCAACGCCCACACAGTCGGATCGCCGGTGCATGCTGATGTTTCAATACAGCATCCTTTTAGCAGCGGCCCTTCCCAAGTCTTTCCGCCATCATAGGTTGCATATATTTGACCTTCGCCTGTACACCCCAACAGACGAAAATGGGTAGGATGAAAATGTCCCATTATAGAAAAAGAAGTTGAACACTTATCGGTACAAACCTCACCGCCTCTTACAAAACCCGAAGTATACCAGCTGTTAATCGATGAAAAAGTTCGTCCCAAATCTCGGGTAACCAACGCACCTCGGTCTTTTGTTCCGATGTAGATTTCATCTTTATACCAAGCAACATTAAGAGCTGTAAAATCTGTTGTACAAGACTCTGACACAGGATGAAAAAGACTATCACCTTCGAGCACATAAATTCGCTCACCTACACCCAAGGGTGTACCCTGATAAAAAACAGCAGTAAACAACGCCCCTGATGCAGGTCCAAGAAAAGACGTTTTAACATTCAACTCCAAACAATCGTTAAAATCAGCCTCATCATTATCATAATCATTGAGCAACAAATCATTGCGCTTTAAGACCTCCAATATATCATCGTTGAGTACTTCATCTTCTTCTTGTTCCATAGCTGCCCAATTGTTCTCATCAATATCATAGGTCTCAGCATGTAAAAGCCCCTCAATTCCTCCGTCATCTTCAGTGGAATCATCTGTTTCAGCTACAAACCACGATGAGTCAAAATCCAATATTTCATCATCGTCTGATGAATCCGCCTCGCCGGAATCATCATCTAACAGCTCACTTCCGAGCGATATATCAAACACTGAATTGTCATTAGAAACAGCAGGATTTTCAAAATCATCAAGCTCAAAGTATTCATCAGACAAGGACGCTGTTGTTTCCAAATCATCGACCGAATTGTTTGCTAATTCTTCATAGAAATCGACAATAAAAATCTCATCAACGTCAAGCTTTTCATCGTCCGTTTCCGACAGATTCTCTGTATCCTCAATGATCATATCAAATTCATCGTCAATTTGCTTTCGATTATCATTCATTAGAGAATCCTATTTTTTCTTTTGAAGTCCAAGCTCGGCCATAACCATCTGCATATCATTCCATACAGCGCGCTTTTCACCAGGATTGCGCAGTAAATAGGAAGGATGAAAAGTCGGCATTATCATCAAACCGGAATGTTGATGAAATCTACCCCTCAGCTTGCTGATCGGCTGTTTTGTTTCTAAAAGGTATGCCGCCGCTGTTCCTCCCAATGCAACCGTTATCTTCGGTCGAATTACAGCTAACTGACGCCGAACAAAGAGACCGCAAACAGAAGTCTCGGTCTCTTCGGGAGTGCGATTATTCGGCGGACGGCACTTAACAACATTACATATATAAACCTCATCGCGAGTAAGCCCCATAGCCTCAATTATTTTTGTCAGCAGTTGTCCGGCGGCTCCCACAAAAGGTTTTCCTGTTTCATCTTCATCTTTGCCCGGACCTTCCCCGACAAATACAAGACGAGCATTTGGATTTCCCTCGCCAAAAACAATGTTCGTTCGCTGTTTATGAAGCCCACAACGAGTACAATTTCCAAGCGCATCCCTCAAAGCCGATAATGCAACGGCAGCATCTTCCACAATCCCTGTAACTTGCTGCGCTGTCGGCTCTTGCAACGCCGGCTCTGCAACATTCAAAATAGTAGAATCCGCAGTTTCTTTTGCGGCAACGATATTTGTCGTAAGCTCAACATTATTGGAGTAACCTACAGCACCGTTTTCCATTTCCCACAGTATACGCTCTTTCAAAGCCCCGGCAATTGCTTGCACACTGTCATGGAAAAAGTCTCCGCTCATTGGACCTCTGCTTTATTTGGGAAAGGATTATCTTGAGACACATAGTAATAGCCGTTGTTTCCGTTTTTACACTCCACAATACCGGCAGAGATCAGTCGCTGTAAAGAATTTGCAACTTGACTCTCACTCAATTGAAGTCCCAATGAAATGTCCTTTAGTGTGCCGGGTCTTCTCAACAGCATTTCCCTAATATCCTTATCTTGATCAGAAAACCTGCCGGTAGCATTTGAGTTGGGGGCAACGGGTCTAAAATCAGCGATCGGATGAGCCTTTGGACCGAAAAGCTCTTGAGCACGAAGCAACACATCAACAGAACAAGGCAAAGCTCCTCTCTCCGGCACCGGCGGTCGAACAGGAGTATTTATATCTATACGGTCAAAGCGAAGATGCTGCAGTTGCTTAGAAATAGCAATAAGACTGCTTTCACTGTCATTAACTCCCGCAATCAGCATTACCTCCAGATTGATTTCACCTGAAAACTCATGTGTTACACGTCTCAATCCTTCAAACATTAAATCATACGAAATTGCCTTGTGCGTTCGATTAACTCTCCAATATGTTTCTTCATCACCGGCATCCAGAGACGGTGCCAAGATATCCGATTTCATAACAGCCTTAGCAGTTTTGTCTATATGCAGCATTGTGCTGTTAGTAATAACAAGAATTGGAATGTCACACAAAGCATGCAAACAATCTATCAGCTCCCCCAATCGACTGTAAAGTGTAGGCTCTCCTGAGCCGGCGAGAGTTATTACATTAGGCTTGGGTCCTCGAATTAATGCCTGTTTTACATCAAAAACAATGTCTTCAAGAGCAAAAAATTCTTGTTGAGTTATTTCTACACTCTCACTTGGACCTAGTTGGCAATAAATGCAATCCATACTGCATGTTTTATGCGGTAATACATCCACTCCCAAAGAAAGTCCGAAGCGACGGGAAGGAACGGGGCCGTATATTCTCATAGGATTCTCTTAACCGATACTTATCAGATGTCCAAATTTCTAACAGACAAAGCGTTTTCTTCTATGAATTCGCGACGCGGCTCAACCTCCTCTCCCATCAATACAGTAAAGATTTCGTCGGCCTCAGTCATATCTTCCAGTCGCACTCGCAGCATAGATCTGGTTTCAGGATTCATCGTTGTATCCCAAAGCTGCTCCGGATTCATTTCACCCAAGCCTTTATATCTCTGAACAGTCAATCCCTTTCTCGTAACCATATCAACAATCGGTAAAAGCTCATCAAAATTTCCAATCGTTTTTATTTCCCCATCAACCAATACTCGATGAGGTCCGATACCGAATCCTTGTAGCTCAGTTTCCAAGGTTTGCAGGTCACGATACTCAGCGGACGAAAAAATCGAAAAATCATAATCAATAAGTCTGCGAGTTCCGTTTACATTTACAAAGCGGATTAGATTTCCTCCGTGAACATCATCCTTTACAATGGTTAATGCATTTTCGTCCAAACCCAGATTTTTGGAGACCCTGTTGACAATCTCCAAAACAGATGATTCGTCTATTAGAATTTTGTGTGTCATGCCTTCTGCCGCAAACGCAGCAGCCAATCGGCCGTCAGTTCGCTTTGATAGCCTGTCCAACAAATCCCGTTTACGCATAAGCCGTCGGATAAGACCGCGAAAATGATCGTCGGATACCGGCACTCCGACATCGTCAAGCAACTGGACGGTGTCAGTGCTAATGGAAATAATAAACTCTCTGTATTCTTTTTCGTCTTTTATATATACATCTCTCTTACCTTTACGGACTCTATAAAGAGGAGGCTGGGCTATGTATAGATTTCCGTTTTCCAATAGTGCGCTCATTTTTCTAAAAAAGAAGGTAAGAAGCAGGGTTCTTATATGTGCGCCGTCTACATCCGCGTCTGTCATAATGACTATCTTGTGATAGCGCAGTTTTTCGTAGTTGAAATTATCTTCACCTATTCCCGTACCCAGAGCCGTTATTAGACAGGCAATCTCCTGGGAAGCCAACATTTTTTCGAGACGAGCCTTTTCAACATTCAATATTTTTCCTCTAAGAGGAAGAACTGCCTGAAATTTGCGGTCTCTGCCTTGTTTGGCAGAGCCTCCGGCAGAATCACCCTCAACAATATATAACTCACACTCTGCCGGATCCTTTGATTGACAGTCCGCCAGCTTGCCGGGAAGAGAGGCCGAGTCAAGTGCACCTTTGCGATTGACCATTTCCCTAGCTTTACGCGCTGCTTCGCGTGCTCTAGAAGCGGTAACCGCCTTGTCAATAATGGCTTTTGCGGACTTGGGATTTTCTTCAAAAAAAACACCCAAATGCTCATTTACAATATTTTCAACTATACCTTTTACTTCATTATTTATAAGTTTTTCTTTGGGCTGGTTATTAAAAGACGGATCAGGATGTTTTACAGAAATTACAGCCGTCAATCCTTCACGAACATCTTCTCCTGACAAAGCAGGTTGATTTTCTTTTATTATTTTATTCTCCAGAGCCCAAGAATTGAGAGTTCTGGTTAAGGCAGAGCGAAGCCCTGTTAGATGCGACCCGCCGTCGCGATTGAAAATAGCATTGGTGTAGCAGTATATGCCCTCTTGATAAGAGTCGGTCCATTGCAAAGCTACATCAACCTGAATGTCATCCCTTGCATCCGAAAAAGAAACAATTTCAGAATGCACATGAGTTTTCTTGCGATTTAGGTATTCGACAAAACTCTTTATACCGCCTTCGTAAAAATAACTTTTCTCTTTGCCTTCCTCACGTTCATCGACAACCTTAATTTTAATTCCGGCATTTAAAAAGGCGAGGTCGCGTAATCGAGTTGAGAGCGTTTCATAAGAAAAATCCAGATAAAGAAATATTTCAGAGTCAGGCTTGAATGTAATACGTGTGCCTCTTTTTGTTGAAGCGCCAACCATTGTCAGCGGCCCCTTCGGTACACCCCTCTCATATTCTTGATACCAGGATTGATTGTCCCGCCAAATCTCCAATATTAAGAATGACGAAAGAGCATTAACGCAAGAAACACCCACTCCGTGAAGACCGCCTGAATACTTATAGGACTCATCGCTAAACTTGGCACCTGCATGAAGCACAGTCATAACAACTTCCGCAGCCGGTCGCCCTTCCTGTTCATGCATATCGGTAGGAATCCCTCTTCCGTTATCCTCAACTGACAAACTTCCGTCATAATGAATTGTGACAATTATATTATCGCAATGTCCCGCAAGATACTCGTCGATAGCATTATCAACAACCTCCTGCACCATATGATGAAGCCCCTCAGTAGAATCAACATCACCGATGTACATTCCCGGCCGTTTTCTCACCGCTTCCAAACCGTGAAGTACAGTAATGTTACCGGCACTGTATTCAGAACTCAGTAAATGCTCATTGTTGCTAGTGTTATTATTTTCTTCCATAAAGTATTTCTTCCGCTGTCAATTAGTTATTTTTGAATTTCCAATGCCCCCAAAATAAAAGATTCTTACCAAAAAGCATCTATTATCGAAAAGCATCCGCTTCTAAGTAGTCTAATGCTCCATAAAAGCCAAGACACTATACATTGGTTTAGCCTGGAAAACTATAGATATTGTATTGGAACGGCCTTTCAAATTATACTCGTTATAGCCAATACGGCGGCTTTGCATCTTTTGTTGCAATATAACATCTTAATCGCTATTTAACTATTTTACACATTTAAGCTTTTTCTGCATTAAGAACATATCATGTAATATAATAGAGCCCCAAAACAGACCTGAACGTTTGTAAGTTAAAAAAAAAACCGTAACCAAAATGAGGGGTTGCAGAGTGTATATCTTTGCGTTGTCATTGTAAACACACGTAATATATAGTGATTTTCTGATTTTCATCTCTAATTATATGCTAATTATAGGCTAAAAACACTTAATCTTCATATAAATTATAGCAAAAATTTGCATTTTTATATTGACAGTTGCTATAATTGAACACATAGTTTCCTTTAATTGGACCAGCATAGGGAGGGTTCTAAAATGGCCAAAAAAGTTGAAAAGAAAAAAGTAGCAGCGAAAAAACCGGCAGCCAAAAAAGTAGCAGCCAAAAAACCCGCTGCCAAAAAACCCGCTGCCAAAAAAGTAGCAGCCAAAAAACCCGCTGCTAAAAAACCGGCAGCCAAAAAAGTAGCAGCCAAAAAACCCGCTGCCAAAAAACCCGCTGCCAAAGTAGCTGCCAAAAAACCAGTTGCTAAAAAACCCGCTGCTAAAAAACCCGCTGCTAAAAAAGTAGTTACAAAACCGGTCGAGCCTACACCGTTGCCGATGCCCTAAAAATACAAGCCTAAATTAAGCTGTATATCCTTCAAATCACTAGTATTAATAGTGCTTTAGAAGCATTTATGTCGTTTTTTGCAACTATATTTAACCTGTCGGTTTTGTTTTAGTTTGTCCTGTCCTAACACCTTTATACTATTATTGCCTTTTTACAGATTTTGTTTGAGTTATATTTGCAAACTTGCCTTCATTGATTTTATTTTTAACATTTTTTACATCCCAATAATACCAATCACCGACTTTTACATCATTCAGATATTTACCGGTCTCCTTTTGTGAACCGTCCATATGCCAACTATTCCATAGTCCGTTCTTCTTTCCATTGCCAAATTCCCCCTCTGAATGAATTTGTCCGTTATCGTACCAAAGACTAAACACCCCATGTCTCTCATCAGCATTATATATTCCGTGAGTTCTCAGTTTTCCATTTTCATACCATGTAGAAAACTCTCCATCCCTTTTGTCATCTTTAAAGTTCTGTGCTTTTATGGGAAATCCATTCTGACTATAATAGCTCCACTTTCCTTCCCGCTTCCCATCCACATAGGGACCTTCGCTTTGTTTTTGTTCGTCGGGATAATAGTACGTCCAAAAGCCGTTCTTTATGCCGTCAACAAAGGAGCCCTCAGCCTTCTTTTTTCCATCAGGATATCGGAAAGACCATTCCCCATAAGGCTTACCATTCTTTTGTTCTCCACGCTTACTAAGAATACCGTCTTTCCAAATTGTACGAAGACCTGTTGCCGCCCCTTTCTCAAAGGTCTCATCTTCTATCTTGATTCCATCCTCATTCCAATAAGTCCATACTCCGTCCTGAAGGTTGCTTCTATACATTCCTTCTTTTTTCTTTTTTCCGTTATTAAAATACCAGGTCCAAATTCCTTCTTTATTGTCGTCTACAAAATTGCCTTCTACCTTCTTTTTTCCTTCAGTAAACCATTCAATATAGGGACCGTCTTTTATAAATCTGCCGTCATCGGTTTTTCTTTCACACCATTGTTTATTATCAGTAGGAGGTCTTCCGCCCAAGAAGTCAGAATTATCCGGGCAAGGCCCGTTAGCACAAGACCACACGAGCAAAATCACATTATAATATAAAAATCTTGCAACCATATAATGTGCATCCTTCCGGTCGATCCGCATGATGCAAATAGCGACAAATAGTAATTCTAGACGAGTTTATTACTAAGCGAAAGTGCTTTGACATGTATCCGGCTACAAATCTACCGTTTCTACTATTGAACTGCCGTTTTTTTTCTTGCACACGAACTTTGATTTTTGCATTCTGCTCACCATGTTAAAACCCAAAAGTAAAAAGATGTCACAAGAAAAACTTACGTTAGCTAAAAAAGCCGATAAACATATTTTATATGAGCGTTCGGTTCAATGCACTGAATCTGCAATAGATACTATTGATTTGATATACAAAAATACTAAAAATACAAAACCTTTGCGTTTAAGAGAAGACTTCTGCGGGACAGCGAAGCTTTGTGCTGATTGGGTTTTGAGCGATAAGAAGAGAGAAGCAATTGGTGTAGATTTGCATGTACCTACTCTGGAATGGGCATCAAAACACAACATTTTTCCTCTTCCTTCAGATGCCCAAAACCGGATCAAACTAACAGAATGCGATGTGTTATCATGCAACGAAAAGAATCTGGATGTAATAGTTGCTTTTAATTTCTCATATTGGATTTTTAAAGAACGAGAGACCGTTAAACAATATTTTAAACAGGCTTTGAAATGTATAAAAAAGGGCGGACTTTTTCTTCTGGACATTTATGGAGGTCCGGATTCTCAATTTGTCATGGAAGAAGCAGCCGACCATGGTGATTTTACCTATGTGTGGGATCAGTCATATATGGATCCAATCAACAATCACATTATCTGCCATATTCACTTTCGCTTTCCAGATAATAGCATGTTGGAAAAAGCCTTTTCTTATGATTGGAGATTGTGGTCTATGCCCGAATTGCGAGACATTCTGTACGAAGCCGGCTTCAGCAAAGTTGAAACCTGGTGGGATTGTGAAGATGATGTTGTCAGGCTTCGCACCGAAACTGTAAATCTAATTTCTTGGATCGGCTTCTTAGCCGCTTGGAAATAATTGGTGCTATTTGCACACTTATGGAAAACATATAAGAGCGGGAGAATAATCAAATCTATTTTGAAAACAACGGCAGTTTCAACCACTCGATTACTTGCTCCTTAAATACCGCTGTTTGTAGTTTTTCGACTCGCTCCAAGGCATTTCTGTATTCGGTAATAAAAGCTTCTGAGGTCTGCTGAAGCTTTTTACAAAATTGACTTTTACGACATTTTTCAATTGAGAGTTTTAAAAACAATCCGTCTTGTATTTCTTCGTGCCAAGTCAATTCAATATGCTCTTTGGCAGGGAGAATGGGCGTACAGCTTACTGCAAACCCAAGAGGATTCACTTCAAGAGCACATCTGAGTTCATGTATTTTTTTAACTGAAGAAAGAATTTGTTGCAGTTCGGCAGCTTCATCAATTACCGCTTTGATTTGTAGATGTTTTTCAGAAAATAATTTCCATGCTTCTGCACGTGATAAAATTGAAACGCTGTCATCTCCAACTTTTATATCTCCGATTATATCCATTGCTACAACACTAACAGCAGCCTTGGGTTTTTGATTGATATTCTTGTTTATCCATGTTTCCAGCAATTTCTTGTCTTTTACTGCCTCTTTTACAATAGGACGAAGCAAATCAACCGGAGTAACTCTCCAATCGCTTAAAACCTCTACAAACTTAAGACCGCATAAGTGTATCAACTCATTTTCTGATAATGCTGATGCTAATTCTATTCTTTTCCAAACCTCGCTGGGATTGGATACCGGTTGTGTGCAGGGAGTATTACCATCCTTGTAAACACCTATTACTTCTGTAACATGCGGTGTTGTCGTTGCGTCAACTTTGGATATTTTGGCGTCAGGTACAGTTTTTCCGGCTGCTCCTCCGCATGCAGCAAGCAAAATCCCCGTCAAAAACCACTGGAACTCTTTGATTTTCATTAAAAACCCTCCGTTTTTCACGAGGTCGACTTTTCCCAAAGCCGTTTACGATTTTAACCGCAAGATGTTTTTCAGGAAAGGTCATCCTGTTTTATATAATGGTGTTTTTCATTGAACAAGATGTTGCTCATCCTGTAAAAAAAGACAGTTTTATATTTTATTTTCGAATAACAATTTGGCATAGGCAACAAGCCGGAACGGTTGCACAAAATGAATATATTTGAAAAATTGATCATGTTTGACAAGCCTGCAAAAGAAATGCTCAAAAAAGCCTCTCCGTACTTGGTTCTTGCTGTAACCGCATCTTTGCTATTCTCTTTATTCTTTGATCCTATTTCTAGAAACGATTCTCATTCCAATAGAATGTGGATTGCGGGGTTAGGCATTGCATTATTGTTCTATCGAGTGATTACCAAAGGCAATGCACTTTTTGACCCAAACAATCGATTGCTCTCACCAATGGTATCAAAAGTCTATGTCGGCATATTAACTGTAGCTATCGTATTTGGAGTTTTTAACTACTACAATTTTGATAAGAAAGAGGCGGTCAGTATCGGAGACGGATCGGACATGACCTACTATTATATAAATACAAAGTATCTACATGAACTCGGTTACTACAGACTTTATGCAGCTATGCTAACAGCCGACAAAGAATACAACGATAGATACGCGTCAAAGCTCAAACGTTATCGAGATTTAAGAGATTATAATACCAAACCCACCAATTTTGCTTTTGAACACGGTGCTGAAATCAAAGAAAAGCACTTTTCAAAAGAAAGATGGGAGTCTTTTAAACATGATGTTGACTATTTTATGAGTCTTCCAAGCATGAAAAACATCTACGAGTATTTTTATTCTGACCACGGCTACAATCCTCCTCCGACCTGGGCGGTACCGGGATATCTATTGGCAGCCTCTGCTCCGGCGGAGTATGTAAAAGTTATTGCGATGGCAGATGTACTAATTGTAGTTTGTATGTTTGGAGCTATTGCCTGGGCTTTCGGCGCTGAATCATCACTGCTTGCCATGTTGTTCTTTTTATGCACATTTTCCGGAAGATGGCCTATGTTAGGACAGTGTCTCTTACGATTTGATTGGTCAAGTTCTCTCATAATAGGCGTATGTCTGCTCAAAAAGGAAAAATGGGCTTTTGCCGGTGCCTTGATGTCTTATGCTGCTTTTAATCGCATTTTCCCGGCATTATTCTTTTTTCCGTGGTTGATATTAGCAATTGTAGAAATTATTAGAACAAGACGTATCCCCATACATCATATGAGATTTGTAGGAGGTGCTGCCGCTGTGGCGGTCTTTCTCTCAGTTTCTGCAGTAGTTCTTTTTGGAACTCAAACAATAAAAGAGTCTTCCGCCAATTTGCTTATGCACAACGCTTCTTTCAGCTCTCACAGGATCGGATTAGGCACTGTTTTGGCATTTGACGGAGAAACCACCAGGCAACAAATCAGGGAAAAAGGCGGACTGCATGCAAAGGAATTATTTGTTCAGTCAACCAAGAAGCTTCGCAATTTTCTTGGAATTCTCTCCTTAATTTTTATCGGATATTATGTCTTTAGGGTAAAAAAACCTGTGCATGAGCTAATTCATTTTTCAATGATCCCGCTCTTTATGATGACAACTCCTCAGGTCAATTACTATAATATGAGAATTCTTCTAATAATATGGCATGCAGCAAATCTCAAACATGGATTGTTTCATCAAATTGGCATAATCGCATTGTTTGCTATTGAGGTTTATGCACAATGGAGTCATGTCAGCGGCGTTGAGCGCTTTGCCGTTAACGCTTATGCTTCTTACGGGCTGCTTTTCTATTTCCTTTTTGTACTGGCTTGGATGTTGCTTCAAACCATCAAATCAAAAAAGGCACAAACTCCACAACCCAACCAATAGAAACCATTACTTATTTTTGTATTTGTCCCTTCTTGGGTATTTGGTGTACAAATCTTTTATTGTTTTGACGGACGAGGTAAAAGCATGAGTAATATTAATGAAAAGTGTTTAGAGGTTTTCCCTAACTGGTTATCTACTCTTCCCAATGATGTCGGGATCATATTGCAAGCTCTTAAATCAGAAGGACTTAATTTGGAGGCCAAGCGTATTTTGCTGGGAAGCATTAATTATCTTTTTAAGTCTCTCGACCTAATTCCTGACGAAGTAGATGATCTAGGATATTTGGATGACGCATTTGTGCTGCGGCTATCAGCTGAGGCTGCATTGGAACAAGGTTTGGGCGATGTGCCGGATACAGTCAAACTGGAACTGGATTCTTTGGCCAAGGGAACCGGTCTTTTAAAAGAATTTTTTGACACCGATATTTACAGACGGTTTGCTCAATATGTAACACGTCTTCGCACAGGAGCAGCTCGCGGACGAACAGTAGACGAACTCGTCGAAAGCCATCCTACGTATGACAGTTTTGTCAAAGAAATCGAAAACTTTATCAGCGGTTTTCGGGTTCCGAATTTTGAAAGAGATGAAAACAATCTGATCAAGCTGGCTGCGTTTTTTGACGCCCGACTTCCCAAATAGTTTTTGTCGTTTCAAATGATATGAGATAGACAATTCTACCTTGCCGACGAACTGAAACGGTTTAGGCGTTATTGGAAATAAACTAAGGAGATAATAAACATGAGTGCTATTGTAATGTCCGTAGCCATTGCAGCTGCCTTCGGAATTTTCGCAATGTCTGCATCAAAGCGCTTTAAATTGCTAAAGCTGGGAGCGAAAGAAGACCGTCTTCATGATATCAAAGAACGCATCAAACGAGTGTTGCTCATTGCTTTTTTTCAGACCAAATTAATGCGCTACCCGGTAATGGGTCGAATTCACGCGTTGATTTTCTGGGGCTTCCTAGTCTTGCTTATCAACACATTAATTCTTTGGGGAAGAGCTTTCGATCCGTCGTTTAACCTTCTAATATTTGGAGACAATCCGATCGGGCACGCTTATCATTTTGTAAAAGACATTATGAGCGGCTTGGTATTGGTTGCAGCCGGCCTTGCCCTTATTAACAGAGTAATTTTAAAACCGGTTAGACTTACAAAGTCTGCTGAGGCCGGTATTATTTTGCTTATCATTGTCACCATGATGGCGGGCGACATGTTATATTGGGGAAATGAACTGCTGAAATCGGGTGAAACCGCCTTTTCTTGGAAGGCTCCGTTTGCATCTCTAACCGCAATTGTTTTGGGCGCGGTGGAATCTGATATCGCTGATACGGCGGGCATTGCCGGATATTGGACTCACTCCATATTAGTATTGATATTTCTAAATCTTTTGCCTCACGGAAAACACTTTCATGTGATTACTTCTATACCGAACGTTTTCCTGTCAAATCTGGGTCCTGTCGGACGTCTTCCCAAAGATGAAAATATCGAAAAAGAACTCAAAGATGACGACGATAATTCTTCTGATAATGAAGATGATGATGCTTCTTTTGGCGTTTCTGAAATCAGACATTTTACCTGGAAAGATATGCTCGATATGTATTCGTGTACCGAATGCGGACGTTGCACGGATAATTGCCCTGCAGCAAAGAGCGGCAAACCTTTGAGTCCAAAACAGTATTTGTGCGATCTTAGAAATCATTTGTACAGCAGACAAACAGAACTGCTTTCGGGCAAAGCTGAAATCAAGGAACTTATTCCCGAAGTTATCAAACCCGATGTTATTTGGAGTTGTACTACCTGTCGCGCTTGTGAAGAAGAATGCCCGGTAACCAATACCTTTGTAGAGAAAATCGTTAAGATGCGACGCGATTTGGTAGAAAACAGAGGAAAGCCTCCGGCGGAATTAGCAACAGCTCTAAGGGGAATGGAGACCAACGCCAATCCGTGGAATATTTCGGCAATGGACAGAGATTCATGGTCAGAAGACTTGGATGTTCCTGAGTTTGACTCAAAAGAGCACGAATACCTGCTTTTCGTAGGTTGCATGGCAAGTTTTGACGACCGAGCAAAAAAAATATCTCGCTCTTTGGTAAAGCTTCTCAAAGAAGCAAAGGTCAGCTTCGGTTATCTCGGAACTGATGAACCGTGTTGCGGAGAAACGGCAAGGCGAGCCGGCAGCGAATCCAACTTTAGAATGACTGCGGATGAGACAATTGAAAGTTTTAAAGAGCAAGGTGTTAAAAAAATCATTACATCCTGCCCGCATTGCTTTAACACTTTTAAAAATGAATATCCTGTATTCGGCGGAAACTATGAAGTTATCCATCATTCAGAATTGTTGGCACAGCTGATAAAAGACAAAAAGCTCGTTCCAAAAGAAAAAATTGAACAAAAAACCGTTTACCACGATGCCTGTTATCTCGGTCGATACAACAACGTATATAATGCACCGCGTGAAGTTCTAAAAAGCATACCGGGACTTGAGCTGTCAGAAATAAAAACAAGCAAGAGCAGATCCTTGTGCTGCGGAGCAGGAGGCGGTCGCTTCTTTATGGAAGAAGAAGGAGAGAGAATTTACAACCTCAGAGTAGGAGAGCTGCTCCAGGAATCCCCCAAAACCTTAGCTTCAGCATGTCCGTACTGTATGACAATGTTATCAGACGGCCTAAAAGCCAAAGACATGTTCGAAACCAAAGGCCAACTGGACGTCGCAGAACTTCTAGCAATATCAGTAGGTCTGGAATCAAGAAAAGCCCTCAAAGAATCAGAATAGTTTTCTTAGTCCGATACGAATCTTCCAATATCTATTTTTCAAAAGATACAAAATCCTTACGGCGAAAACGGAAACAAACAATAATGTCAAAGTGGAATTCTCAAAAGGATCATACAAGCGCAATTAGGAAAAACCTTACGATATCAATATGAGCGTTAACAGTTAACTATTACTTATTTTTTAAATTGTCGATTTTAAGTCGATTTGCCGGGTCGATTGCATAAACGCAAACAAGCTCCCCGCAGAGTTCGTCTTGATTAACAGTTCTACAATACTTATATGTATTCCTAATCCCAATCCTAACAAATGCTGAAGCTATCTCCTCTGAGTCAATTTTATCCGAATAGTTTGATAGAAATTTGAATAACTCTATTTTTCTTGTAACCAGAATATTGGGAATATAGAAGTGACCGGACTCAACCTCATCCTCATCACCAAACGTAATACACGCAAAAAAGTTATCAAATTCTTCTTTCGATAATTTCTTTGAAGCATACAAATTAATGCAATTCATCAGAAATACAGCCGTATTTGTAAGAAAATACTGGAGGTCTTCTCGATTGATACAGTCGTTTAAAAACGATAGATGTTTGTACCTGGAAACCAGCGGTATCTCTTCATAATCTTGATATTCCTTGATGAATACACTCAAATCATATAAATTTTCTTTGCCAAAAATGTTTTTGTAAATTTCTTTTATCATACGCTCCAACCAAGTTCTCGCAGCCAACCTAGAGTTCTTTTGGAAAACTTTGGGTCAGCATCGTGAATTGATCCGTCGAGATTAAGTGCCCCTCCGTTACTCCCATAGGCGTGCCACTAAGAACCTGGTACTTCCTGTCTCAGCGCATCAATGCGTATTATTTCTCCCGACTTTGACACTTGGCAATCAAAAAACGCCTAAAAACGGTGAAAATGCCAATGATATATATACAGTTTCCATGTTTGTCAAAACCACTAAGAACGTTATTGGGGAATTAACCGGTCGGAAATTCCGAAAACTAACGTTATTTGGGACATTCTACTAACGTTGTTGGGGAAACGTTGTTGGAACGTTGTTGGGGACATTCTACTTGAGGAGGAGATAGCGGGAACATTCTACTAGAAAAAAGAATTCATATTTTGTTCTTAAAATCTCCCTAACAACAATTTTTCTCTACTTGTGCAGATGAAAATATTTATCTGCATTTGATGAAAAACGTTGGTGGGGACATTCTACTTGAGGAGGAGATAGCGGGAACATTCTACTAGAAAAAAGAATTCATATTTTGTTCTTAAAATCTCCCTAACAACAATTTTTCTCTACTTGTGCAGATGAAAATATTTATCTGCATTTGATGAAAAACGTTGGTGGGGACATTCTACTTGAGGAGGAGATAGCGGGAACATTCTACTAGAAAAAAGAATT
>CAYWLQ010000065.1:0-28267 GCA_964458775.1 uncultured Myxococcales bacterium
AGAAAATAAAATTTTGTAATTTTTTTTTGCTATTGCAGGCTTACCGAAAGCTTACTTTAGACCTATATGCGTCAATTAGCTCCGAGCCCTCCGGGCTTAACGACGCAGTCGTTCATCCTGACCGCGTCCCTCGTGGGCGCGGTTGTTGGTTCTGCAAGTTCTTTTTAGACCTATTTGCGTCAATTAGCTCCGAGCCCTCCGGGCTTAACGACGCAGTCGTTCATCCTGACCGCGTCCCTCGTGGGCGCGGTTGTTGGTTCTGCAAGTTCTTTTTTTATAGAACCGGTTTTTACTGACAACCGGCGAAACGGTCTGTTCCGTTCCAGGCGCAGTCTCCGTCTATGCAGTCTATTAGATTGTTGTTGTAGTTTCCGGTTCCGTGGTCAAAGATTTTAAACCATCCTCCGTCGTCCCAAACCGATGTGGGGATATTCTTGGGACTTGCGTTTGCACTGTGAAACTTTTGATACCAACTGCGAATGTTGTTGCAATCCATCGTTGAGTACCTGCTTCCCCAACCTACTCCCCATTCGCCTATGTATACAGGCATGTTGTTGCCGACTGAACGCGCCCAATTCAGCATTGTATCCATCGGCGATGAAATATTTGAATCGGTCCACGGGTCGTCGTATGTGCCTTGATTGTCACCGCAGAAAGTCCACGGATCATAGTGGTGAAATGTGGCCATCAGATAACGGTCTTGTCCTCCTCCGACGTCGTTGAGATTGGTCCAAACCTGAGCCATTTCGTGCGCGCTGAACCATTGATTGCCGCCGATTATAATTATTCTCTTGGGATCGACAGCTCTTATTTTGGCATAGGCTTTTGCCGTCATGTTTCGCAGATCCGCTGCGGGCATGGCCGAGTTATCTCCGTCGGAGCGATGGGGTTCGTTTAGAATTTCGTACAACAATCGATAATCTCGGTCACCGAAGATATCGGCGATGTCAGTCCATAGTCGTTCAAGCACCTGTGAGCGGCTGTTGGTTTTTAGACCGCTTTCGTGATGAGCGTTTATTACAACATACAATCCTGCTTTAGAAAGCGCATGATCAACAACCTGCTTTATAACTCCAAGTCGAGCATGGTTACGATTGACATCACCTACGTTAGGATCATTGACCAGCCTGTCTCCGCCTATGTTTTCTGTCCAGGTAATGGGAATACGAACATTTCGATAACCCCTGGCATAATATGCATCAATTTTTGCAGATGCGTTTGCCAAGGTACGGTCGTGTTGGGTGGACTCAAACATTTGTCCAAGATTAAAACCCTTGCCCATGTCAGCCGCCGCTTTGGTTGCATCCGGGGCATCATCGGAATCAGAGTCGGTGTCTGTATCCGCATCAGAATCTGCATCAGAATCTGCATCGCTGTCTGCGTCTGTATCTGTATCTGAATCAGCATCAGCGTCTGCATCTGAATCAGCATCAGCGTCAGCATCAGCGTCACTATCAGAATCTGCGTCTGTATCTGTATCGGTATCAGCATCGGCATCACTATCGGAATCACTATCGGCATCCGCGTCCGTATCCGTATCAGTGTCAGCATCGGCATCGCTGTCAGCATCGGCATCCGCGTCGCTGTCAGCATCAGCATCCGTATCGGTATCAGTGTCAGCATCCGCGTCGCTGTCAGCATCAGCATCTGTATCGGTATCCGTGTCACTATCAGCATCGGCATCGGCGTCACTGTCAGCATCCGAAGTCGGACTGCTATCGGTATCCTCGTCATTTATTGACGAAGTATCACCGTACTCTGAAATCTTTTCTTGTGAATCCGAACATGCCCATAAAAAAGTTGTAAGAACCATAATAACTGCAAGTTTTGTGGTGTTAAGCATCATTAACAGAGTGCTGTTGTTAATCAGTGTCCGTCTCTTACACAACCCATATATTTTATAGCTAATTTAACTGTAATAAATCAACAGTCATAAAAAGCTGTTTTGCAACGGAAACTTTGTCAGCACTATTCCTTTCTTGCCTAAACAGGCGATTGATTAATAGCTAAATGAGTGTACTCAAAAGATAAAAAATCGGGTGGAATATTCAAAAAAAAATTTGACACGGAGCGATTAAACAACTAAATGCGTCTCAACAAAAGGCTGCCTGCAAAGTCAGCCTTGTTTTGACCGTCATAAAAGGCGGATTATATATATGAAAGCCTTGTTCTCATAGAACAGGGCTTTCGTCGTTTTAGGCCTTTGTTATCTTGCTGCTATTAAAAAAACAAAAAAAATGTCGATACCTTTTGAAGCAAAGGTTTTTTTTTGATAGTGCTTCGCTCGTATTTAGGATTTTAAAAAAAAATGTTTTATTTTAAAACCTAAATAAATCAAATCACGGCTTTGCCGACAAAGGAAGTTTTCCCATGGCTAATGCGACTCAATTCTACACAGCTCTAAAACAATTCATGGGCGCGAGACGTGAGCAAAGCGGTCTCGAAAACAAAATTGTGGTTCAGGTAGGCTCGGCGACATGCGAAAAGGCTGCAGGTTCGGATGATGTGCTAAAAGAACTTAACAAGCTAATCCGAAACTCAGGACGAGAAGACATTCATATTCGCAAAACCGGCTGTACCAGCAGATGTGCTCGTGAGCCTATTGTATCGGTTTTTCGGCACGGAGAAATACCGATAAAGTACGAACGAGTTAACAAGGAGCGTATTCGAAGAATATATCACGAGCATATTGTAGGGGGGCAGATTATCCCTGAGTATGTTCTCGATAAACAAACAGAGAAACGCTACGAATTTGTTATTACTATTTGTTCGGCAGAGAACTGTCGAAATGAAGGTGATCACAGCCCTGAGCCTTCTTCAATGCTTCGAGATACCCTTCGAGAAGCCGGTATTGATGACGGGAAGGTTAGAATTTTCAGCGGCACTTGTTTCGGTTTATGCCCTAACGACAAAACCGGAACTCAACATGTTATGATGGTTTTTCCTGAGAAGGTACTGTATTCCTTTCATAAAAAGGAAGAACTCAAAGAAATCATCGATTCTCATATTCTAAAACATACAGTGTTAAAAAAATATGAAACCCATGCCGACTTTATTACCGAGCAGTTTATTTCGGTATACGGCGATGTTTCGTTTTTTAACAAACAAACCAGACTGACTCTTAGAAACAGCGGTCTTATCGACCCGGAAAGTTTGGTCGACTATGTTATGAACAAGGGTTATGAAGCCTTGGCTAAGGTGCTCGACAAGGGAGATCCCGACTGGGTTATTGATGAGGTTTTACGTTCCGGACTTAGAGGACGCGGCGGCGGCGGTTTTCCCACCGGTCAGAAATGGCGCAATGCTGTTACCTACACAAAAGATCCCTTGCGATATGTGGTTTGCAACGCAGACGAAGGTGACCCCGGCGCTTTTATGGACAGAAGCGCTATTGAAGGAGATCCGTTTATAGTTGTTGAGGGTATGACTATCGGTGCCTATGCGGTAGGTGCAAGCAAAGGCTATATCTATGTTCGTGCAGAATACCCTCTGGCCATCAAACGTTTGGAACATGCAATAGCCGTTGCTAGAGAAAATAATCTTTTGGGCAAAAACATTATGAACTCCAATTTCGATTTTGATCTGGAAATCAGATTGGGAGCCGGAGCTTTTGTTTGCGGCGAAGAGACCGCACTTATAATGTCCATAGAAGGTAAACGCGGTCAACCTCGATTCCGCCCGCCTTATCCCACTATGTCCGGACTTTGGGGACATCCTACTGTCATTAATAATGTGGAAACCTGGGCCAATGTTCCCACCATTTTGCTCAACGGCGCTGAGTGGTTTTCTAGAATAGGAACAAAAACCTCCAAAGGAACCAAGGTATTTGCTTTGGCAGGCAAGGTTGAGAATACCGGTTTGGTAGAAGTGCCGATGGGCACCACTCTAAGAGATATAATTTTTGATATAGGAGGCGGCATTCCGGGAGGACACAAGCTTAAAGCCGTGCAAACAGGCGGTCCCAGCGGCGGATGCATTCCGGCTAACAAACTGGATACACCTGTTGACTACGAGGAGTTGAAAGCTCTCGGATCGATAATGGGATCCGGCGGAATGATTGTTCTCGATGATACGGACTGCATGGTTGCCACAGCCAAATTTTTCTTGGAATTTACTCAAGACGAATCCTGCGGCAAGTGCGTACCCTGCCGAGAAGGAACTCTTCGAATGCTCGAAATAATGGAGCGCATTACCAACGGCGACGGTGTTCTCGAAGATCTGGATAAGTTGGAAAGATTGGGTAAGCTAATTCAAAAAACCTCACTTTGCGGTTTGGGAATGACAGCGCCTAATCCCGTGCTGTCCGCTCTCGAAAATTTTAGAGAGGAATTCGAGATGCATATTATCGAGAAACGTTGCCCGACACATAAGTGCTCAAATCTTATTCGCTATGAAATCGACGCTGAGAAGTGCACCGGGTGTACATTGTGTGCCAGACGCTGCCCGGTATTCTGTATTTCAGGCCAAAAACGTGCTCTTCATGTTATCAATCAATCCCAGTGTATAAAATGCGGTGAATGCTTCGAATCATGTAAGTTCGATGCAATAAAGAAGGTCTGAGCCATGAAAAAAGTAACTTTATATATAGATAATGAAAAAGTCCAAGCGCCGGAGGGAACGACAATTCTTAAGGCAGCGGAACTCATAGGCATTAAGGTTCCGAGACTGTGTTATCACCCGGATCTCTCTGTAGAAGGTGCCTGTCGTGTTTGCATCGTTGAAGTGGAAGGTGCCAATAAATACGTTACCGCTTGTACCGACAAAGTCCAAGAAGGTATGCGAATTCGCACTGCATCTCCTGAGATAAGAAAAGCAAGACGAGATATAGTCGAGCTTATCTTAGACAATCATCCAAGAGAGTGCCAAATCTGTGAAAGAGACGGTAATTGTGAGTTGCAAAACTTGTCCTATAGTCTCGGAGTTCGAACCAGGCATTTTGAAGGAAAACGAAAAGAATACGAACTAGAATCCTCCAGTGCTTCGGTAATTAGAGATGCCGAAAAATGTATTTTGTGCAAAAGATGCATTCGTGTTTGTGCAGAAATTCAGGGTATTAACAATTTGAGCCAGCTTCATAGAGGGTTTAACACAGTTGTTGCACCTGCTTATGAAGCTCCGATGGCTGAATCCGTATGTATTAACTGCGGACAGTGTATTGCAGTATGTCCTGTGGCTGCCTTTTTGGAAAAACCCCATACCAGTAAGGTTTGGGCGGCATTGGCCGATCCAACAAAACACGTTGTTGTTCAAACGGCACCGGCTATTAGAGCGGCAATCGGTGAAGGTTTTAATTTGCCCCCGGGAACCGATTGCACAGGCAAAACTGTTACAGCCCTTCGCAGACTCGGGTTCGACCAGGTTTTTGACACCAATTTTGCAGCTGACCTAACAATAGTAGAAGAAGCCAATGAATTGGTAAAACGTATTGCTGAGGGAGAAAAGCTTCCTTTGATAACCTCATGTTCTCCGGGTTGGATTAAATTTTTAGAACATTTTTATCCGGAGCTTATTCCAAACGCTTCTACCTGCAAATCTCCCATGCAAATGCTGTCCACTATGGTCAAGACTTACTACGCTCAAGCAAAGAAAATTGATCCTAAGGATATTTTCGTTGTAGCGGTTATGCCTTGTGTTGCGAAAAAATTTGAAGCCGAAAGACCGGAACATGCTGCAGAAGAAGGATATCCTTACACCGACGCAGTAATTACAACTCGCGAACTTATTTGGATGATCAAGGCTTACGGTATTGATTTTACCAAACTGCCCAATGATGATTTCGACGCTCCTTTGGGATTCTCCAGCGGCGCTGCTGACATTTTTGGAACCACCGGCGGTGTTATGGAGGCTGCGTTGAGAACAGCAGCTGAAAAGATTACCGGAAAACCTTTGACCAAACTCGATTTTAAACAGGTACGAGCTGTCGAAGGTCTAAAAGAAGCCTCAATAGTAATAGGCGGTCAGGAAATAAATGTTGCAGTCGCTAACGGTTTGATGAACGCCAAAACCATTCTCGAAAAGGTAAAGCAGGGTAAAGTTCAATATCATTTGTTAGAAATAATGGCTTGTCCCGGAGGCTGTATTGGAGGAGGCGGTCAGCCTTATCCGCCAGAGGGATATCATGTGTTGGATAAAGAGGTTAATGCTCTTCGAGCCAAAGCTCTTTACACCATCGACGAAGCCAAGAAGATCAGAAAATCTCACGAAAATCCCTCTATTATCAAATTGTACGAAGATTATCTAAAAGAGCCGGGTAGTGAGCTTGCTCACAAGTTACTTCACACCAAGTACGTTTCAAGAGAACCGAAGGGAATTAAATAGGAAAACTTGCCATGAAGAAAATAGAATCCGATATTATTCAATTTATTGAAGAGTGCATGGAAACCGAACATCCGGAGAGCTATCTCATAGCAGTTTTGCACAAGATTCAGGGCAGATACGGCTACTTATGTGAAGATCATATGAGTCAAGTAGCCCAGCTCATGCAAATTCCCACCTCAACGATAAGCGGCGTGGCGACTTTCTATCACTTTTTTAGGCTAAAACCTCAGGGCAAAAACGCCATTTCAGTATGTTTGGGAACAGCCTGCTTTGTAAAAGGAGCGGATAAAGTCTTGGATGCTTTTAAAACAGAATTGGGCATAAGTCTTGGTGAGACCACAAAAGACGAACTTTTCTCTTTAGAATGCAGCAGATGCATAGGTGTATGCGCTCTTGCCCCGGTGGTTACTATCAATGACAAAGTCTACAGCCGAGTAACTCCCAATCAAGTTCCTGACCTAATTAATAGTATCAAATCAGAAGAATAAACGTAATTTTTCAAAAATTGGGGAAAACCATAAAAAAATGATATCCGCCTCGGAAGTTAATTCTATGGGAAAACTCTATGCCGGCACGCGGGTGGTTCGGCATACAAAGTCGTCATCATTGATATATTAAAACAATCACGATTTGCAAAATAATTTCAGTTAGATCCACATGGGCGGTTCGGTGTTTAGGGTCTTCGTCGTATTATGCTTAATCGCTTTAATATAGGAGGGCAGGGTATTACAGAGTCGTCCGCCTTGTCGTTGTCATTAAATGAACTAAGGGAAACTTTTAAACAGGCAAGTGATACGGCCATATCACTAGACCTCAATATTTCTTCCAACGTCTGTTCTCCGGTCTGCGTACTCGACGGACGTGACTATCCCGGAATACGCTTTAGTCGCTGTTCTCCTAAAATGGAAAACCGCCCGTTAACTATGGATATCAACGGAAATCTGAGATTTTGCAATCATTCGCCGATAGTAATGGGCAATATCTATCGAGATAATCTTAAAAGCATTATTTCCAGCGAATATGCCGCACAATGGAAAGCACGTCCCGCCTTTTGCGAAAATTGTGAACATTGGACAAAGTGTTATGGAGGTTGCCGAGCCGCTTCAGAGCAACTCGGCCAGTCTCTGTTAACTCCGGACCCGATTCTTAACGTATGTAACAAGCCTCCCTTTTTAAGGACTCAGGAGACTTTCTCGGGATCATTCCATATTGCAGGAGAATAGCGGACGACAGAGCAAACCGATATTTACGAATGATTCTTGGTAAAAGTTGCCGATATTAACAAATCCAATTTCTTGGAGTTGTGTAAGTTTTCAGCAATAATTACTATTATGACATTAAGGAGAACATTTAAATGCTGCTAAAAAAATTAGTCATTCTATTTGTGTTTGCATTGTCATCCGGTTCGGGATGCGATGACTCTAAAAATTTTTCTCCAACTGACAGCGATTCCGAGAGCGATACCTCAGTCGACGGCAATACAGACAACGAAATAGATGGAAATACCGACGGAGATACCGAGGCGGACGCGGATGCAGATACAGACACCGATACAGATACTGACAGTGATACAGATACTGATACTGATATAGATACAGACAGTGATACAGATACTGATACCGACACTGATACAGACGTTGATACAGACAGCGACACAGATACGGATACCGACACCGACATAGACAGTGACACAGATACGGATACTGACACAGACACTGACACTGATACGGATACCGACACAGACACGGATACGGACACAGATGCTTGCGTATTTTGCAGTTTTATGAACGACAACAAGATTCGCATCGGCGGTTCGTTTGAAGACGAGACAGCTTCCGAGGCGCCGTTCGATGTTCGTTATCTGTACCTGGCAGGGGATATTCCCGACGGCGATGAATGCTCAGTATGCAGCGATGAGTGCGGATATTGGTGGGGATGCTGGCAGTACTATGGAGATCCGCCGGGGCAGTACCCGTTGAATTTGATCGACCGTGCTGAGTCCGCGACGTGGCAGGGAGCCGCACGCCCGCATATACCAATGATAACCTACTATATTGAGCTGCACTCTACCGGTGCCGGAGAAGGTGAGGATCAGGTTCATGCATTAAACGACGTAAAAAACATGACACCCTACTTCAATGACTGGCGCTTTTTCTTACAGACTGTAACGGACCATGTAATTTGGCTTCATGTCGAGCCTGATCTTTGGGGATATGTACGCGCTGTAAACGACAACCCGCATCTTGTACCTGCTGCGGTACAGGCTTCCAACCCAATTGACTGCTCTGACGAGGAGGACTCTGCATCCGGCTTGGCGCGCTGTATGATTAAGATGGTTCGAAAATACGCACCGCTCGCCAAAGTGGGACTTCACGCCTCTGCATGGCTCATCGGTCTGGACGATGACGGAGCATCAACCGGCGCTTTTATGAACCGATTGGGGGCTGACCAGGGTGATTTTATTGTGACCGATTTATCAGATCGAGATGCAGGATATTACGAACTCGTACACGGTCAGAACCGCTGGTGGGACGAAACTGCGGCCGTTCGATTTCTTAAATGGACGAGGGACTTGGCAGAAACCGTCTGCAAACCCGTTGTTATGTGGCAAATTCCCCTTGGCAATATGTCCCTTGACAACACCGACTACCGTTACAAAGACAACCGACTTGATTGGCTGTTTGCCAACATGACCGACGTAGCTGCATCGCATACCGTTGCCTTGCTTTTTGGTGCAGGTGCCGATTTGCAAACCACGCCGGAAACCGACGGCAGAAATTTTATCGATCAAACTATAAGCTATCGCGAAAAAGGCGGCGAGAACTTGTGTCCCTGAATGATTAATCTCGATAGGGTAAAACGGATAGGAAGACCAAAACAATCGATATTCGGGCGTAATCCGAACTTCAGAAGTAGTTGCTGATTGTGGAAAAATTGTTGCTGCTTCTATTTTTGACAGTTACCCGTTACCATTGAGGCCGGTCTTTTTGAGGTTTTTTGAATGCTGTTCGGATCATCGACCGCTACTTCGCTTCCCCAGGTTTCTTTCCAACTTCCATATGTACCGCCGTTGGTCATGTCAAAAGAACCTTGGTTTGCGCAGTCTGAATTTGATACTCCTCCCCATGACCAAGCGAGCCAACCTATTTCGTGTTTTTGTGCTTCTGCCAATAACACTTTGTAGGCGAAAGGTGACTGATCGCATTGATATACTGCATGCTGTGCAAACTCACCGACTATTAATGGAAGATTCATATCCACTGACTCTTGCAACTCGGATATTACCTTTGATCCCGACGGGTCGTGCCACCACATATGCACACTGAACATCAAATTATGTTCAGGATCGTCTTCGATAAGACCCGGACCGGCGGCCTGTAACATATCAATGTTTTGCCCCCACTGTGTGCCGTCGATAATTAGCGGCATTCGCACTCCGGTCGCACGAATTCTGGATATTGCAGTTTTATAAGTTGATTCAAACGTAGCACGAGGATCATCGCTTCCGGCTTCGTTTGCTATGTTTAGCAACAAATATTTCTCATGCTTTTTTAGAACCTCTACAATATCTGATCGAGTCCAATAATCTACAACAGCGGGAACTTTGCTTAAGTCTCCTGTGGCACTGTGATGTTCAATCATCGGAATTAACTGTTCCTTAACAGAATTTGTAATGGTGACATCCAATTCTGATGCCGAACCCTCTTCGTCCCATACAATACGAACGCAATTTGCTCCGGTTTTTGCTATTTCTGCATATTCAGGTATTCCGTCTTTACCTCCGGACCATACAATCATTTCATTAACACCTCTGAGAACAACTTTTTCACCGCATCGGTCATATAAATGGCGTCCTGAGACATAAAACGTATCTGCGTCAGTGTCGGTATCGCTGTCAGAATCCGCATCAGTATCAGTATCAGTATCAGTATCAGTATCTGTATCTGTATCTGCATCTGTATCTGTATCTGCATCTGTATCTGCATCTGTATCTGCATCTGTATCTGTATCTGCATCTGTATCACTGTCAGCATCAGTGTCTGTATCAGTATCGGCATCAGAGTCTGTGTCCGCATCGCTATCAGAATCTGTATCCGCGTCACTGTCAGAATCTGTATCAGTATCAGAATCTGAATCCGAGTCAGTGTCGGTATCACTATCGGCATCTGCGTCGGCGTCTGCATCTGCATCTGAATCGGCATCGGCATCGGCATCAGTATCAGTGTCTGCATCCGCATCTGCATCCGCATCGCTGTCAGCATCAGTGTCAGTGTCGGTGTCCGCATCTGAATCAGCATCTGAAAAACCGCTATCGGTTTCAATATCTGAATTGTCAATTGTATTGTCATCGTTACAACTGACGTTAAAAATAGATATTAAACCTGTTGCCGTAAAAATGAGCAGTCTCAATAAGTTAATTTTCATTTACACTCCTTATCGTTCAAAAATCCAAATCATTATCGTTAGTGCAGATGACAAACAAAAACAGTTGAGAAAAAGTAGAAAAACCTTCAAGAAAATATAAACTTCGCTAATATTCCTTCTACTGACACATCATTTAGCACTGTGCAAACTGCCAAAATTGAATACAGATATGTGTAGTTGAAAGAGAGATTCGAAGATTTCAACTTGAACAATATATTGATCTAGACAAACAAAAAAAGGATCCCCTCACAAGTGAGAGGATCCCTAGGTTGCGGCGGGCCGTAAGCCGAGTTCTGTTCCCCCAAAAAATTGCTCCGTTGGGGGCGACGGTCATTCATCTGGGACGACCGTTACCGACCGCCTCTTGCGGCTCACCCGGAAGACATCGGACGAGCAATCCGGTTCACAAACTAATTTGCGAACGCTCCCTGTTTAGCCTTGCTTCGGGTGGGGTTTACCATGCGAGATATGTTACCACATCCCCGGTGCGCTCTTACCGCACCTTTTCACCCTTACCCCGCCGAAACGGGGCGGTTTATTTTCTGCGGCACTTTCCTTGGGGTTACCCCCACCGGGCGTTACCCGGCACCCTGCTCTATGAAGCTCGGACTTTCCTCCAACAAAAATACTTTTGCCGGCGACCGTCTGGACCGCCGCAACCGTATGCATTGTAGATAATTCAAACCTTTCTAGCTACAGGAAAATAAAACCGGTTTAAAAGCCTATAGCGAGATTGGAAACGGCGTGATATGGTTTGCTTATGAGCGAAAAACGGAAAACGGTTTTGTTATTAGCAATAGGAATTTTCACGATATTTTTTTTCGCCTGTCAGGAACCTATGGAATCCGCAAGCTCCATATCCAAATTTAGGATTATGGCTGTTCAAGCAGAACCCCCCGAAGTTGAACCCGGAAAAGACGTTACTTTAAAGGCACTGTATGCAGATCCAAAAGGAGACGGAAGAGAAATCACTTTCTTTTGGATACTATGTTCGGGATTGATAACGCCTACATCAGATATATCCTCGGGATGCGAGGTTATAGGAATGCCTCAATTTCTTACGGAAAATAACGGCGGTCATACCTACACCATTAGAATTCCGTCCGACATAATGAAAGATGCTGACGAAAATGAGCTTTTTACAGCTACCGCTGTTTTGTTTATGTGTGCAGGCGGAAAGTTGCCTGAAGTTGACAACTTAGATCTAAAAAACATCAATGAACTCTGCGAAGGCGGTGACGGCCTTTTGTCTTTTAAATCATTTTATATTTCAAACAGAGATGAAGCACAAAGAAATACAAACCCCTCTATTAGCTTATTGGTGTTCAATAATATGGAGCTTGCGCCGTTTAATCCCCTTTCCGACTATAATCCGACCGGAGAATTTGTATGTGAAACTACTTCAGAATGTTTGGAAGGTGTAGAAATACAAACTTACATGACAAGGGATAGTTTTGAGATTTATATGGAAGAACGGATGGGAAAACCTACCGAAATTGATGAAGGCCCCTATATTTCATGGTTTGCTGACGGCGGTGAGTTTAGTGTTACTCGTTCAAGAACCGCAAGTCCGCCTGGGCCTTTTGAAGTAAATTGGTCACCTCCTCAGAAGGGAGGGAAATTCAATCTTTATGTTGTTGCCCACGATCTTCGCGGAGGAACTAGCTGGAAGACCTACGCTATTGAGGCTTCTACCTATTTGTAAATTTAAAATATGCGCAATCTGCCTTACGAAATTCGGACAGATCTAGAAAACATCATCTTTTAGTTTATATGCTAATCTCTATTGGATGCGGGGAAAGACAAGATTGAAAGACAAGAGTCACTGAAGATGAATGATACAATCAAGGGTAAGGGATTGTTGATTTGCATTCCCACCTATAACGAAAAAGAGAATATTGAAGATATTGTAACAGCAGTCTTTGCACAAGTACCGCTCGCAAATATTCTTATTGTTGACGACAACTCTCCTGACGGAACGGGTGTTTTGGCTGACAATTTATCTTCAAAAGATAAGCGCATTCATGTACTGCACAGAAAATCAAAAGAAGGCTTGGGGAAAGCTTATCTAAGCGCTTTTCAATGGGCACTGAATGCTGAATATAACTACATTGCTGAGTTTGATGCGGATTTTTCGCATGATCCCAAATATTTACCACTAATGCTCTTGTCAATGAATGAAGCAGATGTGGTCATAGGATCAAGACGAATAAAAGGAGGAGGAGTTGAGGACTGGGGAATTCATCGTCGGATTCTATCATGGGGAGGCAGTCTATACTCTCGTTTAATATTGGGTGTATCTATTATGGACTTAACAGGCGGTCTTAATCTCTTTAAAAGAAAGGTGTTGGAAGCTATTGATTATCAATCCATTCTTTCAAACGGCTATGCTTTTCAAATAGAAATTAAATATCGCTGTGTAAAAAAAGGCTTTAAAATCAAAGAAGTCCCAATTGTTTTTCCGGATCGTGTTCGAGGCACCTCAAAAATGAGCACAAATATAATGAAAGAAGCCATGACACAGGTATTTAAAATGCGTTTCGGAAAGCAAAACTGGAATTGAAATTTCGACAGTACTTCGCAAATTAGAGCATTATATCGCGTAGTGATGAATATTGAGAACGAAGTAGCACTGGCAATTTTCCCTCCGGGGCCACTATGCTGAAATTGCAAGGCAGGCTTTGGTCCATTTCAGTTCATCAATAAGTATGTGCGATTCCGGTGATTCTTCAGATACTTTTTGAAGTTGTTCTTCGAGTTCTGAAAGCCTTTTTTGTAGAGAAACAGAATCCAGCTCTTCAGCAGATACACATCGATCACAGATCACATTGGCATGATCAGGACCCGCCTCCAAATAACCTCCGGCAACTGCAAATACTTGCTTGTCTCCTTCTTTAGAAAATACCGTCATTCGACCGGCTTCCAAAGCTGACAAAAGCAGGCAGTGTCCCGGTAATAGGGTAATCTCTCCTTGTTTGGAAAAAATCGTTAAAGAAGACGCCTCTTTCTCCAGAGCAGCGCCGCTAGGAGTTACCACTTTGATATGAAAACTGTCCGTCATACTATGCGCTCTTCTTTTTAGCCGCCGATGCCATTTTTTCGGCTTTTTCCATTACTGTTTCAATGGTGCCGCACATCCAAAATGCCTGTTCCGGCACAGCGTCCATTTCACCGTTTAGAATAGCATTGAACCCTTTTATCGTATCGGCGATTTCAACATATTGACCTTGGAAACCGGTAAACTGTTGCGCCACAAAGAAAGGCTGCGACAAGAACTGTTGAATTCGTCTAGCTCTAGCTACAATAAGTTTGTCGTCTTCTGACAGTTCGTCCATACCTAAAATTGCGATAATATCTTGCAATTCTTTGTATTTTTGAAGGGTTTGCTGCACTCTTCTGGCAGTGGTGTAATGCTCTTCACCGATAACCTGCGGATCCAACAAAATAGAAGTAGAATCCAGCGGGTCAACAGCAGGATAAATACCCAGGTTTGAAATCTCTCTTGAAAGCACTGTGGTAGCGTCAAGATGCGAAAACGCAGTTGCCGGTGCAGGGTCTGTGAGGTCGTCTGCCGGAACATAAATAGCCTGCACAGAAGTAATAGAACCTTTATTGGTTGAGGTAATTCGCTCCTGAAGTTCTCCCATTTCAGTAGACAGAGTCGGCTGATAACCCACAGCAGAAGGCATACGTCCAAGCAGAGCGGAAACCTCAGAACCGGCTTGCGTAAATCTAAAAATGTTGTCTACAAAGAGAAGCACATCTTGGCCCATTACATCGCGAAAGTATTCGGCAACAGTAAGTGCAGACAAAGCAACTCTAAGTCGCGCACCCGGAGGCTCGTTCATTTGGCCGTAAATAAGAGCTGTTTTTGAAAGCACGGATTGACCTGACTCAAGCAAAGATTCACTCATTTCTCGCATAAGATCGTTGCCTTCGCGAGTTCTCTCTCCCACACCGGCAAAACAAGAAACACCGCCGTGTTTTTTAGCAACGTTATTGATCAACTCCATAATCAAAACTGTTTTACCCACACCGGCACCGCCGAACAGACCTATTTTTCCGCCTTTTCGATACGGCGCTAAAAGGTCGACCACTTTAATACCGGTTTCAAATACTTCAACTTTAGTATCTTGTTCAACGAAAGTAGGTGCCGAACGATGTATAGGCATTTTCATATCGGTAACCACAGGTCCTGCTTCGTCCACCGGTTCCCCTACAACATTGAGAATTCGACCCAGACAAGCATCTCCTACAGGCATCATAATGGGATCGCCGGTATTGCGAACTTCCATTCCGCGAACCAAGCCGTCAGTGGTGTCCATGGCAACGGTTCGGACAATGCGTTCACCTAAGTGCTGGGCCACCTCGAGTACAAGATTCCATTCCTTGGCATTGATAGCAGGATTGGTAACCTGAAGCGCCGTATAAATGGTCGGCAGGTCCTCTTCGTCGAATTGCACGTCCACTACGGGACCGATTACTTGAGATATTTTTCCTATTTGATAGTTGGCCATATGTATAACGCTCCCGTCTAGTCACCTAGCGCCTCGGCACCGCCTACGATATCCATAAGTTCTTTCGTAATAGCGTCCTGCCTGGCGCGGTTATATTGCAATGTCAAGCTGTCAATCATGTCACCGGCTGCTGTAGTGGCAGCTTCCATAGCGGTCATTCGCGAAGCATGCTCAGCAGCAGAGGATTCCACCAAGGCTCTGAAGAGCTGTACCTCAACATATTTTGGCAACAAATCGGCCAGCAAGGACTCTTTGTCAGGTTCAAATTTAAAGCCTTTGGGTCCGACTTTTTTGTCCTCTTCTTCTAAAGAAGCACTTTGCTCTTTGAGAACAATAGGTAAAAGCGGTCTGATTACAGGAGATTGTTTCATCATAGAAACAAATTCATTATAGGCAATGTCTATCCTGTCCACTTCTCCCTGCTCATATAGAAAAGAAAGCTCAGCTGATATTTTTTTTGCCGTCTCATATCCAAGATTGTCAAAAACATCGGAATGAAACTTTCGAATTTCGATCGCTTTACGAGAGAAAAAATCACGACCTTTTTTGCCGATAATATCTAATTGCGGCTTGATTTCTTGTTCGCCAATAATGCGTGTAACTTCTTTTAATAGATTGCTGTTAAAAGGCCCGCATAAACCGCGGTCTGAAGACATCACCAAAACTAATGATCTATTGCATGGACGAACCTTTAACAACGGATGTGCTGCTTCTTCGTTTCCTTTGGAGACTTCACTCAAAATAGATTGTGTAAGGTCCGCGTAGGCCCTAAAACTTGTTACAGCATCTTGTGCCCGCCTGAGCTTGGCTGCAGCCACCATTTTCATGGCACGAGTAATTTTTTGTGTATTTTGAACACTACCTATTCGTCTTCTTATCGTTTTGAGGTTTGCCATAGTTAGTTTCTATGCCTTGAAAACTTTTTGAAATTCATCCAGCGCTGTTCTAAACGCGGTCTCAACCTCTTGATCCAAAGTTTTCTTTTCGTTTACCAGTCTTAACGCTTCGGGATGTTTTTCATCGACAAAAACATACAACTCTGTTTCCCACTTACGCACTGCCTCGGCGGGATAGTCATCTAAATAGCCGTTAATACCCGCCCAAATTGACAAAATCTGGCGTCCGACATTAAGAGGTTCGTATTGTGCCTGTTTGAGCAACTCTTCGAGTCTTTTTCCTCTTTCGAGCTGAGCTCTGGTCGCTGCATCCAAATCCGAAGCAAATTGCGCAAAAGCTTTCATAGAACGATATCTGGCCATATCGAGACGAAGAGAACCGGCAATTCTTTTCATGGCTTTGTTCTGAGCGTTTCCGCCCACACGAGAAACCGAAATACCTACGTTAACAGCCGGTCTTTGCCCCGAATAAAACAAATCCGGTTCAAGATAAATTTGACCGTCGGTAATTGAAATTACGTTTGTAGGAATATATGCCGAGACGTCGCCGGCTTGTGTTTCAATAATAGGAAGCGCGGTTAGAGAGCCGCCGCCCAACTCATCACTCATTTTGGCTGCTCGCTCCAACAAACGACTATGGAGGTTGAAAACGTCTCCTGGATAAGCTTCGCGGCCCGGCGGTCTTCGCAACAAGAGTGAAAGCTGTCTGTAAGCTACGGCCTGCTTTGACAAGTCATCATATACAACCAGAGCATGCATACCGTTGTCTCGATAGTACTCACCCATAGTTGCACCTGTATAGGGGGCGATAAACTGAAGAGGAGCCATATCAGACGCAGTTGCCGAAACTACTGTTGTATATTTCATCGCACCTGCAGCCTCAAGCCTGGCAACGATACGAGCCACCGTAGACTGCTTCTGACCTATTGCCACATAAATGCAAAATACATCGGTATCTTTTTGATTGAGAATTGTGTCCACCGCGATAGCCGTTTTTCCGATACCTCGGTCTCCGAGAATCAGCTCTCTCTGACCTCGTCCGATCGGAATCATCGAGTCAATGGATTTTATGCCGGTTTGCAGAGGTTCGTGTACCGGGTGGCGCTGAACAATTCCGGGTGCTTTTATTTCTATTCGGCGTCTGGTATCCGAAACAATGGGACCCTTACCGTCAATAGGCAATCCCAAAGCGTTGACTACTCGTCCCAACAGAGCTTTACCCACAGGAACGTCGGCAATACGACCGGTACGCTTTACCAGGTCGCCCTCTTTAAGTTCAGAGTCTTCACCAAAAAGCACCACACCGACATTATCTTCTTCGAGATTAAGAGCCATTCCCATAACTTCGTGGGGAAATTCGAGAAGCTCTCCGGCCATAGCACCGTCCAAACCGTAAACACGGGCAATTCCGTCTCCCACGGTAAGAATGGTACCGGTCTCCATAACCTCAACTTTGCGATCATACTGTTCGATCTGCTGCTTGATTATTCTGCTGATCTCTTCTGCCTTCAGCTGCATGTTACATCCATTGGCGCAGAAATGACGCGCCGGTCATCGGTCTTGTCCAAACATTTTGTCTAGCCAAGTCCCAGCATTTTTTCCTTCATTCGCTCCAACTGTGTCTTTATTGAACCGTCATACATAACATCCCCCAATTTGGTGACAATGCCGCCGATGAGGGAAGGATCTTCACGTTTTTGAATAACGAGCACTTTACCGGTAATCCGTTCAAGCGATGACTTGAGTTGCATTACAGCGTTATCTGAAATTGGAGATGCGCTTATTACTTCGGCTCTAAGTCGATTTTGTGCCCGATCCGCCAAGATGCTAAGTTCGCGAGAAATAGCGGGAAGCTCAGAAATCCTTGATTTGTCCAAGAGAAGATTTAAAAAATTCCTTCCCGCTTGAGGCACACCTTGTCTTGATACCACTTCGGCCCATATCTTTTTTCTGGTGTCCATACGTATAAACGGATTGGTCATAGCATCTTGAAGCTCTTCGCTTTCCGACCACAAAGCAGCAATGCTCTCAATATGTTTCAACAAGCCCAAAAGAATACCCTGTTCTTCGCCTATCTCAAAAAGTGCACGAGCATATCTTTTTGCAATACTGCCGGATGTCATCAAAGTACCTCTTTTATCTATCGCTGTTTGAACTTTGGGTTTTCTGTCCAATATCAACCAAATATTTTACAGCCAATTTTTCTTTGTCGGATTCTGTAATCTTTTCGCGAATAATATTAGAGGCTTCGGCTACTATGCGTTCGACAACCTCTTTTCTGACAGAATCCGCCATGCGAGAAACCTCTTGAGAAATAAGCATTTCAGTGTCTGTTGCGATGCGAGAGGCGCGTTCTTCGGCAGATGCTCGAATTTTCGCAGCCTCTTTTTGAGAAGCAGCAAGAATAGATGCTTTGATTTCGGCCATCTCTATATCCACTGACTCAATTTTTTGTCGAGCTTCAGCCAAAGCTTCTTCTGCCGCCTTTTTGGCTTCTTCAGCTTGTTTTAGTGCTTTTACCAAGCTTTCTTTTCTATCCTTAAATCGAGTTCCGAGAGGCTTTCTCATTATCAGATAGATAATTACAACAAGAAGAGCGAAATTAAAAAACAACGCAACCAATGGATGCGCATTTTCATTAGAAAAGTCGGCGAAATTTAAAGGAATATGACCGCCGTGTTCGCTGGATGCCGCCCCTTCTGCAGAATGTGCTTGGGGAGCTTCAGCTTCAACGACAGCCGAAGATACAGCCGGATTAAAAAAGAAAAAACCAAATAAAACAACGGCAGGTAAACTCAGCTTTAAATAATAATTAAAAAAGGCGGTCATTTCGTTTTCCCCGATTGTTGCAAGTTACGGATTAAACTCTTCTATCTAAAATTTTCTCCGCCAGAAGAAGCGCCATTGTTCGGGTTTCCTCTTCTAAATTCTTCTGAACATTTCGCATTTCATTTTCAGCTCTTGTTCTGGTTTCAGACATAAGACGAGCAGCGTGCTCTTTCGCTGTACTTAAAATCTCTCGCTCTGATTGTTTTGCCGCGTCAATCGTTTTATTTCTGTCGGCAGTTGCTTCGTTTCTAACTTTACCAATTGTTGTTTCAAAATCAGCATTTATAGCAGCAGCTTCTCTTTGTAATTCAGCGGCTTTTTTTACAGCTCCTAAGGTTGCTTCATCTCTCGCTTCGATTAAACGAATTACAGGTTTGAATAACAAACTGCGAAGAATAAACACCATAAACAAAAAAATGCCCAACTGGATGAACAAAGTAGAATCAATGTCCACCAACGACCCTGAGGCAATAAAAACGGTGAGTTGTGTTGCCATCGCCCTTCCTCGCCGAACATAAAGAGTCAATCAATAACGACAAGCCGATACCGACCGGAAAACATTTTTAGCAACAAATTCAATCTTGTTAAATAGGTTTTCTTAGAAAAATGCCGATTTAGAAAAACAAATTTATATTTAGTAGCAAAAAGGATGTTTATTATAGAGCAAGTCTTCAATAATTACAGTATATTAGGTGCTAGGATTGCAACTATAAAAAAATTATTAGGAAAATAGGCAGAAATCATCACAAGACCATTGTCCTCCAGAAAAAAACTTAGTATCCATTTCAAAAGCACTATTCAAAACAGAACAGAATGTAGCTGATAGGTTTATCCCCTAGAAAAACTCAACTCCAGTGCGCATTTGCAGTATGGGATAGGCCCATGTTTTATTTCAAGTTGCCAAATCTACTGCGTTTTGAGATGGAAACCGCCTAATCTTTGTATTTTATTCAAGACGCTCCAAAACTGCTACCACTTCGGCCGGAGCTGCTGCTGCAAAACTGAAAAGAGACTCTGTTTCAAAGGTTATAACACGACCGGATTCTGTAACTACCATGTCTCCTTCTAACGGCAGTTTGTGTAGGGTATCTCGCAAACATACAAAATCGTCGGCTTTATAAATTCTGGGAGACATGCCTTCTTTTCTGTATTCTATCGTACCGCCCAATACCAGATATACTGAGCTTGGAACCGTTTGATTTCTTTCCAGAATTTCGCCCTCTCTTACATATCGTATTGCGTTGACACATCCAATCAATCTGTCTCTTACTCTTACATCTAAAGTGCTTGTAATTTCATTCATCGAAAAAAACGAATCAAGTCGGTGAATAGCTCGACTAGCCTCCAGTCTGGACCTTAAATCCTGAATTTTTAGGGCAGCGATCTTTAAAGATTCTCCTTCAAATTTCCACAGCACAGAAGGTTCTTTGGCAAAGACGGTGGCATTACAGGTTGCGCCTCCGGCTTGTATACATGATTCTCCTACCAACTCTCCGGGAAAACAACAACGCACCGTTCGACGCTCTCCGCCCGGCGTTTCAAGCGAAATGCCCAAAATTCCCGATTTTATCACATAGGCATTTAGCGCAGGTGCTCCTTCCTCCAAAATAATTGTTCCGGCTTCAAAGCACTCTTCTTTTGCTAAAGTTTCAATATAAATTCGCACTTTCTCATCAAAACCGCGAAAAGCCGGTGCTTCGGTCAGAGAATTAATAGGAACAAGTTTGTGAAGTGTCTGTGCCAAAAGCCTTTTTATGGACGACACATTATTTGGAAAATCAGCCGCATATTTTTGCGCGATATTGGCTGTTTGCTTAAGCATATCCAGGTTACCCAAATCTGCAAATTCACATGCAGCTGCTTCTAAATACTCAATGCCAAGTTGAGTTTCTCCCAAACGAAATTCCAATTCTCCCATACGACGCAAAACTTCTCCTCGACTTTTATGATCAACCAGTAATTGAGGCATAAGATGTCTGGCTTTAAGCAGATCCTCTTTTGTTCCCGAGGCCAACAAACCAATGATATTGCTCATTAATACGGAACTGTCATATTCAGACAGAAAAGAGTCAATATCTGCTCCTTCGGATTGTTCAAGTTCTAGTTCGTCATCTTCAAACAAGGAAAAGCTCTGTTCCTCCTGTCGGTTTTCACAGTAAGCTGCATCTGCTCTATCAGTGGAAGTTAGTGCCTTAATAAACTCATCAGGACTCAGACCGATACAGATTTGCCCGTCTTCTGAAACTTTAACATTTCCGATAAAGACATCTCCTATGCCTGTAACGCAATAAACGCTGCCCACCCATAAACGTCCTGAAGAACTTCTCTCCACAGAGATTTCACGAAGCTCCGTCAATCGTCCAAAATTTTCTTTGAGATGTGCGACAATTATTTCTTTTGCAAAAACTGAATCCATTCACAACCTCCAAAAAACTCATTGTAACTTAATTTTTTCGGAATCACACAAAATTAGATATGCGCGTCAAGCGCACGTTTGCGAAATAGGATAAACCCATATTCTACATCAATTTGCCCTATTTGTTGTATTTTGAGATAGAAACCATTTAATTTTTTGACGCAAGTTCCACCAATAATTGCCGGTTCGGTTATTATGTTTGTTAGTCATAATTACTCAATTTTCCGCCCGTTTTCAAACAAACATATCCACATATATTTATGAGAAATCGGTGCTGTTCACCAATGCACTTTGTAAGAATCGGCTCTAAATAGTAATCATTAGGAGAAATTTATGACGCATTTTTCAAAAACTTATTTGTTAACAACTATTGCAGCTTTGGTATTAACACTTTGTAATGCGAAAGATGCCTTTGCAGACAACCCTCTTATTTCTCAAATATATACTGCTGATCCGACTATGTTCGTTTTTGAGGATCGAATGTACATTATTTGTACGCACGATCCGGATAATCAAGACGGTTACGATATGTTTGATTATGTTTTAATATCTTCTGATGATTTGGTTAACTGGACAGATCATGGGATAGTTTTTGATGTAAATAAAGATTCTCGATGGGCGAATCGTGCTTATGCACCGACAGCAATTGTTCGAAATAACAAAGTCTATTTATACTATCCTGATGCGGGCGGAGTAGGGATCGGTGTTGCAGTAGCAGATCGCCCGGAGGGTCCGTATAACGATCCATTGGGACGCCCTCTGGTTGACCGGAACACACCTAACGCCAGTGTTGAGTGGATGTTCGACCCCGATATTTTTGTTGATGATGACGGTCGCGCCTTTCTTTACTTTGGAGGAGGTGCAAACGGCGGTGATAATGCTAGAGTTATTGAGCTCAACGAGGACATGATTTCTGTTAAGGGTGCCGCCATTTCAATTAGTGTTCCTCGATTTTTCGAAGCATCTTTCATGCATAAAAGAGATGGTAAATACTATTATAGTTATTCAACAGATTTTAATCCCACGGCAACAATCGACTATATGATGAGTGACAACCCCGTTTCCGGATTTGTTCATCGAGGAACCGTTCTCGACAATCCCCCTCACAATATGGGAAATAACAACCATGCATCGATTTTAGAATACAAAGGACAATGGTATATCGCTTATCACAATCGCGTAGTATCAAACGCAATCTACCAACGAAGTGTTAACTTAGATTTACTTTCTTACAATGCTGACGGGACGATGATAAAATCAACCGCCACCTCCGGAAGTGTCCCTGCACTTAAAAACGGTAACCCTTATGCTGTTTGGCAGGCAGAGACAATGGATCGTCAAAGAGGCATTGAGGTAAAAAAAGAAAATGAAAATGTATATGTAATCGATATCTCAAGCGGAGATTGGATTCAATATACCGGTCTTGACTTCAAAGAAGATGCTGAAGATGTTGACATTGCCGTTGCAACAGAAGGAAATACATCAGTTGAAATCCGCTTAGGAAGCGCGGACGGTACTATTGCCGCCACATGTAATATACCCGGCACAGGAGGATTAAGAAATTTTACTACTGTTAATTGTCCTGTATCCGGTTTAAGCGGCGTTCAAACAATTGTAATGCGCTTTAACGGAAATATGAGTTTTGATTGGTTCCAATTCAATTCCTCCAATAACGATACCGGAGGAGACGGAGATACAGACTCTGATACTGACTCTGATACTGACTCTGACACGGATTCCGACACGGATTCTGACACGGATTCCGACACGGATTCCGACACGGATTCTGATTCTGACACTGATACAGACACTGATACAGACACTGATACAGACACTGACACTGATTCCGACACTGACACGGATTCTGATTCTGATTCGGACTCTGATACAGACACCGATGCTGATGCGGACGCCGATGCTGATGCGGACACTGATGCTGATGCGGACGCCGATGCGGATGTTGACACCGATGCGGACGCCGATGCGGACGCCGATGCGGATGCAGATGCAGATGCGGATACTGACGCAGATGCGGATACCGATGCTGATACGGATACTGACGCTGGAACCGCAGGTATGAACTCTTCTCAGACCGGTTGTTCTTGCACCGCTGCTGATGCATCATCCTCATCTTGGCTTAGGATTTTAGAACTGTTAATTCTGAGCCGATAAACGGTCCGGCTGTTCCAAAAGAATCTCACTATATATGATTGAAATATATTGTTTTGTTGCCAGGTATCTTTTGTGATACCAAGATACTACATCGGTTTTATTGCTGAAGTTGTATTCATCTTGCCGGCGACTTCGCTTACTCGGTCTAGGTCTCGCAGCTCTTCTAGGAGGCTTTTGCATTCAGGTCGATCGCCGAAATGCTCAGACAAAAAGTCACATGTATCTCTTAGAGCTGCTGACCTGTTTTCTCGTTCTTGAATTCTGGCAGCAAGCCTGGCACGACCTATTTCAACATCTTCATCTAAGTTAGCTGATTGAGAATCAAAATGTGCTCTATATTCGGTTAGTTGAGTTTCTATACGGTCACATTCCTCAGCCCATTTTCTAATTTTTGCATCCACTTTGGCAACCGCTTCTGCTCTTGACTGACGTTTGGCGGCAGCAGCGCCGGCCATTTCGTAGGCTTTTCTAAGATCATCAGTCATTTCGTCACGACCTTTGTCAATTGAGCCGATAATGGTTCGCGCTTTTACTAACTCTTGACCGGCACGCTCATATTCAATTCGAAGTTTGTCCAGTTCTTCTGTTGCAGCAGCAATCTCTCTTTTTAATCTGGATTGTTCGCGAGACAGATCCTCAATTCTTCGACCCACCTGTGCTCTAAAATCCCGTCCTCTACGCTGCAACCCTTCATTTCTTTTTACTTCAGCCTGAAGCTCTCCGTCCAACCTTGTAATGTCTGCCGTACCTCTCCATAGATCTTCAAGAGAAGTCATAACTTTTTGCGGTCCTATACCTCCGGGATAAGCGCGAGCTACCATTCTTCCAAAGATAGTTGCCTTTATTGCCCACTGAGCAATGTCTCCTACAGCCTCCACCCATGGAGCAAAAACCTGAGAAGGACGATCAGGTGAGCCGTCATCTGTCCATTGAGAGGCAGGCCCGACTCTGCGTTGTAGGGATTTAAGCTCATCTAAAAGATGATGAGCATCTCGGTATCTGTTAGCAGGTTCCTTCTCCAATAGCCTCAATATAACCCTGGTGGCTCTGGAATCTAAACTTGGAACAAATTTGTCAGGAGAATAAGGCATAACCGATTTGTGACTTTCAATGTATCCGTCACGATCATGCGCTGAATATGGAAGTCTTCCGGTAACCATTTCAAAGAAAATCACACCCAGAGAATATAAATCCGAACTTGGAGTGGCATCCTCACCCCTTGCTTGTTCAGGAGACATATATTCCGGTGTGCCGAATACCGCACCTTTGGCAGCCAGACGACCGTCTCTGGACAATCTAGCTAAACCGAAATCTAAAAGTTTAACAAAATTTCTTCGACCGCCTTTGTTTATCAAATAGATGTTGTCAGGTTTTAAATCTCTGTGAACCACACCCAGGTCATGAGCTCGAGCAAGCGCTGCTGTAACCTGTTCCAATACATCAGCTGCTAAAGCCAAATCCATAGGACCGCGGGCAATTACATTGGATAGTCCTTCACCGACAAGAAGCTCCATAACTAGATAGGCAAGCCCGTCCTCTGTTTCGCCAAAATCATTTATGTCTACAATATTGGCATGATTGATACGGTTTACTGCTCTAGCTTCTCGCAAAAACCAAGCGCGAAAATGTTCCTCTCTTCGACGTTCCGGCTGAAGTATTTTTATGGCCACAACGCGATCTATCAATAAATGCCGAGCTCGATAGACAGCTCCCATTCCGCCGACACCCAATCTGCTTTCCAACCTATATCTATCTGCTATTACTCGTCCTAAAAGTCGATCTTTCATGAATTGCCTTGTTCTATGCTATTTCCCTGTCAACTTTAAAAACAATACCCGTGAACGAACTCAGCTACAAGTTCTCAATTAAAAACTTAGCCAAAAGCTCCTTGTCATTTTGGTCAGCATCTTCGGCCTTATTGCTTGAACTCTGCTCTGAGGTTGTTCGATTTATGTCTGACACACTAACTAATTCTCCCACAAACCCGCAAGTAACTTGGTAGGCGGAATCTTCCATGATGACAGAATCCATGTAATGCTCAGCTCCCATTGCTTCTAGAGTTGAGAGTTCCTTTACTCTTCCTACCAGTCTAAAAACATCTTCGCCGTCTCCCACATCAGCTTTAAAAAAAACGGCTTGTTTTACCTTGTATGAGCAACGGTCATCAATGATTGTAAGAGAATCTCCCTCCATAGAAACTTTGTCGTCAACAATTAATTGGTCCAATGTTTCCTGTGACCAAAAAAGACGACTTGTTCCCATAATACCTCCAATGTTGCCTACTATTCGGCAATTAATTAATATTAATATAGTACTTGTTATAAGAAATCCCAAAAAGTAAAAGAAAAATCATTTATCTAAATGTTCGATAATCAGCTCATCCTTTATAATTTCAGCTAAACCGAACTCAGGAGAAACAAGGGAAAGTCCGGCATGCTCAAAATTTCCGTAGAAAATCCAAAGATTTATGAAAGATTTAAATTCTATATTAACACCTTCGGCAAGTACTGCTTGTCTAGGATCAACTTCATCCATAACCTGCTCACGTGTCGGATGAGACACAAAATGTATCTGTGTGTTTTTAAGCATTTCCCTTGCTTCTTCATCCATCAATGCAATAGCCGAACTCACAAGCGTATCTCTTTCTGACAGTTCACGGAAAGAAGAAGTGAGGAACGTTTGTTCGTCTTTTTCCAGTACATTTAAGAAAGCCTCAACAGCATCAATTCGTCGTCCTTGCTCTCTTAACAATAGTCCCTTACAGTACCACATGTCTGCTGAGTCCGGATTTTCCTTAATACCTTTTTCAATAATTTCCTTCGATTTTTCAATATCTCCGGCTTCTAAAAGAGCTCTTCCCACCATCGAATAGTGAACAGTATCTGTATAATTAAGATTTTCTATTCTGGACAAAGCTTTTCTAGCGTCATCAATTTTCCCAAAAGATAACAATGCATCTGCTTCTAAAAGCACAACTTCCACCAACTCTTCATCTGATTCAACAAGTTCTTGGGCTTTTCTGCATAACCCTATTGCTTCTTCAGGATTTATTTTTTCGTTGATTAACAACTCGACTGTATTTAACAACGGGTCTAAATAGTTTTCATCCAAATCCATTGCTTTTTTGTAACAAGATAGAGCCTCTTCTCTATCTCCATCCATAGCATAAATGCAACCGAGCAAATTGTGCACTTCCGGAGATTCAGCATCAATACCAAGCGCTTGTCGAGCTGCTGACAATGCACTGCTGACATTTCCTTTTGACATCATTTGCCAGGCTCTATCTAAATGTGCGGAAAAACGATCCATTCTGAAAAAGGCGCTATATACGTAATGCTTTTTCAAGTCCAGATAAATGAAATGAGCTCACTTCTCCAACTTTCTTTGTCTAATCCTCAATAAACCTGCGAACAGCCGGACAAATGAAAATATTAAAATGATGTTTTGTGCTTGGGTGAGCTCCGCAGGCGGTTCGGACCGGGGTAAGAGTGGTCGAGTGCGGTTGTCGGTCGGCGGAAACAGGGGGAAAACTGGTTGAGCGGGCCAGGCTACCCTTCGGTGCCGGAGGCGGTTTTTTTGGAAGTCTCGTGACATTTCGGTGGGATCGAGTCTGTCCGTCGGGTCGACAGCACTTCGTTTGCGGGCGAGCTTGGCCTCGGCGGGACAAAAACCTCGCAACGTTGCGGAGGACATGCTAAAGGTGATATGAAAAGCGTAGGATAGGAAAGACACTTCCGCCAATGACGTTCAATTCGCTGAATTTAAAATGTCTGACGAAACCGATATGGGTCGCTCTCCTATGGATCGTCGCTGCCGGTGTCGGGTGCGGCGGCAACGAGACCGTCGTTTCGCGATCCGGCAGCTCGGTTTCGACGGTCACAACACCCAGGAGCGAGACAGGCTCCGTGCTCCAAGAGGCCGAGGAAACTCCCAAGACCACCGAGGCTCCCTGGGCGCTGCGATGGAAAAACCGCCACGGACCGGTACCGGCGGACCTCTTCTATTCCACCCTTGGGCGCGCCTTGTCGACATCACCGGTTTTCAAAGCGATCCAGGCATCGCACATTTGCGGATTTGCAGAGATGGGCATCGAAGTTGTCGCAGAGGGGAAACAACTCGATACGATGAATATCTCTTTCGATGAGCTGGCACGGGCGGCAAAGCAGGCCGTACCCTCGAAAATCGCGGCCCGCGCCGAAGAAACCGCACCGTGACGTTCGCCTCTCTTGAGTACCATTGGGACGATGAGGAACGGCTCGAAATGGACAACATCAAAGCATTGATGCAGGCCCCGGTTGGCGTCCTCAACATCGAGCTTAGAAACCTCGCGCAAATTCTAGAGCGACCCTTGTCCCAACCGCAGCGCTGCGAAGACGAGGAGCCGTGTATCTATATGCAATTTTTCGACGGAACCCGCCGCGAATCCGTTGCGCAGGGTGCCGCCGCCATTAGTGAAAAGAACCCGCACCTCATATGGGAGATCCTTCCACGCGCTGACGTACCCTGTTTCTGAAGTTAACCACACAGTCACAGGCTTCGAGGGGCATGGTGCAGGGAAGTGGTTGTTGTAGATGTAACGGCAACGCGGTTCTGCCCTAAAATATCTGTAAATTGAAGAAGGCAAAGAGCGAGCGGAAAGGTTTATATTAAAATATGAAAGAGAATTACCGGAGCTATGCCGCTGTTTAAAGGAT
>CAYWLQ010000066.1:0-15248 GCA_964458775.1 uncultured Myxococcales bacterium
GAAAAATTCAATGATATAATCGCCGGTCAGAGAAAACTGTCAGTATCTCTGGCACGTAGCCAAGGGTAGCCAAGGAGCACCTAGCCAAGGAGCACCTAGCCAAGGAGCACCTAGCCAAGGAAGAAACAAATCCTTTTGCAGCAGCTTTAAAAATAGAGCGTTTCGTAGAAAGCTACATATCCAAAAAAGACCTATCAGTCGGCTATGCGTCGGCCCTTGAAACAGCAAGAAGTCGTCAGGGAGACTGCACAGAGGAGACTGCACAGAGCATGCCTTACTGACTGCAGCACTTTGTCGTGCGGTCGGTATACCTGCACGAATTGTATTCGGTCTGCTTTATGTAGAACAATATGAAGATTTAAAAAATGTATTCGGAGATCATGCCTGGACAACAGTCTTCATAGAAGGCAAATGGCTAAGCCTTGATGCAGCAGCAGGAAGCTTCGACACCGGCCGAATCGCCCTGGCAGTGTCAGACGGAGATCCGGCTGACTTCTTTCTAATAATAGACATTATAGGTAATCTAGAAATTATTTCTATTAAGCAGCAATAGCTAAATCAAACAAGAAAGCGCCGCAATGTGCGCCGGAGTTGAGCCGCAGCATCCTCCTACTATTCTAACTTTCCACGATGCTGCCTTCTTTGCATATTCCCTAGGAGACAAATATGCTGAGCCTCTCCAATCTTGGGTTTCTTCTGCGATTCCTAAATTTGCGTAGATTCCCAACGGTATCATAGTCTGCCCCGTCACTAGTTCCAATGATTTTTCAACATGAGAAACAGGTATACAGTTTATCGAAAACGCAGATGCCTTGTGCTTTTTTGCCGAAGCTAATGCACTGCTTATCGGCTCTTTTGAGATTAATTCTCCCAACGCATTTGTAGTAATACTTACCGCAAAGGGAATTTTCCCTCCCCCTGCCCTTTTCGCAGCTCTGATCGCTGCTTCCAATTCACCTAAGGTACCGAAGGTTTCAAGCCACAATATATCAACGCCGGCCTTAACCAATGCTTCGCACAAATGAAAATGCTCCTCCTCTGCTTCATTTCCTGTCGGAGCAAGCTTCGGTAAAAAACAATCTTCTAAGGGAGCAACACTTCCTGCAACCAAGGCTTTTTGTCCTGCGGCTTTTTTGGCAATTTCAACGGCTGAAAATGCTGCTTCGCGCCACTTTGAACCGTTAAGACCGGCTTTAAAAAAAACTCTTTTAGATGTGCGAAAAGTACAAGCAGTAATAATCTCAGCTCCTGCCTCTACATATTCTCGGTGAATTTGAAACAGAAGTTCTCTATGGTCTATGGGTGCCGATCCTGACCACAATGGAGCCGTTAATCTTGCACCTCGATTTTCCAGTTCTGTTCCTACAGCACCGTCCAATATTACCTGTCTGTCTTTCAACTCAGCTTGTTTTAACAACTCATCAAACAATACCATGATGCAGACATAATATATTGCCTATCTGAATGCTGAAAAGCAGATAAATCCTCTTCACATTATAATCTTGCGATTTTAAATAAATGTGTTAATTACAGCATCAACAAAACGGCATCAGTAAAAGGTGCCTCGACGTCCTCAGTCGACGTCGGCCAAGTTATGCTCGAATCCTCAGCGTTCCAAGCCTCACCTGGCAAATAACTTTCTCATCCGGACTGAAGTCCTATTACAAATAGGCTGGGTGATTTTATTATGGAGTAGATATGTCTTTTGACGCCCTCGGTCTTTTACCGGGATTACTGAACTCAGTTTCAAAAAAAGGTTACACAACCCCCACCCCCATTCAAAAACAAGCTGTTCCTGCAATTCTTGCCGGTCGAGATGTATTGGGAGGAGCTCAAACCGGAACCGGAAAAACAGCAGCTTTTGCATTGCCCGTGCTTCAATTGTTAAGCGCTAAACGAGCAGCAGATTATCGGCCGCGAGCTTTGGTTTTGACACCGACCAGAGAACTTGCATCCCAAGTACATGACAGTTTCGAAACCTACGGTAGAGAACTCAAACTAAAATCAACTGTGGTTTTTGGCGGAGTTAACATCAATCCCCAAATCTATTCTCTAAAAAGAGGAACAGATATAGTGGTAGCTTGCCCCGGTCGATTGCTTGACCATGTGGGTCAGAGAACTGTTGATCTGTCAGGCATAGAGATTCTTATTCTTGATGAAGCAGACCGAATGTTGGACATGGGTTTTATTAATGACATTAAACGAATACTAAAACTGCTTCCAAGAGAACGCCAAAATCTGCTTTTTTCAGCAACCTATTCGGACAACATTCGACAATTGGCATCAACCGTATTGAGAAATCCTCAAGTAATAGAGGTTGCTCCTCGCAATACCGCTGCCGCAGCCGTAAACCAAATTGCCCACCCTGTTCAAAAGGGACAAAAGGCGCAAATGTTAGCTCATCTAATAAAAGCAGGCAGTTGGGATAGGGTTTTGGTATTTACAAAAATGAAACACGGAGCTAACCGTCTTGCCGGATTTTTAGAAAATTTTGGTATCAAAGCCTCTGCTATTCATGGAAATAAAAGCCAATCAGCACGTACCAAAGCTTTGGCAGATTTTAAGAACAAAGAAATTCAAGTGTTGGTAGCCACAGATATTGCAGCCAGAGGTTTAGATATAGAACAGCTTCCCCATGTAGTTAACTTTGAGCTTCCGCATGTTCCCGAAGATTATATTCATAGAATAGGTCGAACGGGACGAGCAGGTGCCGGAGGGAATGCAATATCATTGGTAACCTACGAAGAACAACCGCTGTTCGCAGCAATCGAACGTTTATTAAAAAAAGATATCGATATCAAACAAATAGAAGGCTTTGTTCCGGGCTTTGAACTTGAATCTCATCGACACCCGACTCTTCCAAGACCGATGCGAACCCAGCAAAGAGGCCGTACATACAGCAGTCGCAGCTTTGCACACAGGTAAAGCTTCCTGTAAATTTGGTCTAGCCTTAATTATTTCAATCGACTATGGACTGTGTTGCGCCTATGCAATGCGACAGACCTTGATGCTCGGATCTGAGCGATAATAATTAATAATATGAATCACCTGCATTAAAGCTAAAATATTTAAAAAATACGTTCACTTTTTACAGACAAATAATAATTTGACATTATAATTGAAATTAGATGCTGTTGACACTAGTCTTCGATGCATCTTCACGTGTAAAAGGGATTGAAGTAATAATGGCTGCAAAAATACAGGAGTCGATCGAAACAGCAAGTCATTCATTTTCGGGGGCGAGCATACTTTGATCCAATGAATAACAACTTTTACACGTGAAGGTGCTCGAATTTTTGTAACTTCTAAAAAGCTGCCATAAAAAACAAAAAAGAGCTAAAAGAAAAGGTTTCCCCCTTAAAACGGGATTCTCTCTTTCCTCTAATCATTATCATAGAAAGCTACTGTCTTAATTGACGAAGAATACTTGAGTGCTTTATGCTATTTGCCATGTGGGATTATGACGATAAAGCAGAGAAAATTAGGTTTAATATTTATAAGAATATGACCTCAATTCAAAAATGGCAGGTTCTCCAAGATCTAAGAGCAACGGCCTGGACTATTAAATACGCGGCAATTCGACAACAACATCCTGATTGGACAGACAAACAAGTTGAAGAAAAAGTGAAAGAGATTTTCCTATATGCAACAACTTGAGCTTTACGAAGCATTTATCCAAAAACTAGAAGAACTTGGTATTTGCTATATGGTTACCGGTTCCATTGCATCCATTTTCTACGGCGAACCAAGACTAACTCATGATATTGACATCATTATTTTAATGAATGCTCGTCAAGTAGACAAGTTCGTAAGTGCCTTTCCGGAAGATGAGTATTACTGCCCGCCTCCTGAGGTTATTCAAATAGAATTAAAAAGAGATAGGCATGCTCATTTCAATTTAATTCACCATGTGTCCGGTCTTAAAGCAGATTGCTATCCTTTTACTGGTGATCCGCTACACGAATGGGCATTTGAGCATATTCAGATAATTGAAATAGAAAAAAAGAAGCCGATAAAAATTGCACCTCCGGAATATGTAATTATACGAAAACTTGAATTCTATGCAGAGGGCGGCTCAGAGAAACACCTTAAAGATATTAGAGCTATGTTGAATATCAGCAGTGAACTCATTGACCTACAATTCATAGAGTCCGAAATTTCTAAACGTTGTCTAGTAGAAGCATATAACAAGATAGTTAAATAGTTCTCGTTTTAGTTGAACCGCCGGCCAAAGCCGGAACGTTCTGAAAGAAACATAACGTCTCAAAAACTGTGCTGATTCTTCCCATAAATTCAAAAAATTCTGCTACTTGTTACAGTACGAACGTGAGACATGCACGAAAAGCTGTCTAACACATCTTTGTAAACTTGGTAATTACTAGTTGAAACGACATTGTTTGCTGTATCGCTTCAAAGAAAAAGAATGACAGTTTTAGAGGATTGTTTGATTGAGAATTATTGTCTTAACAGAGATGGTTTACTATTCAGTAATAGGCTCAATGTTTTCGATGCAGAAATCGAAGGGTGTGGCGCCGCTTGTAGCTGTAGAAACCTGGAACTGAAGGGCTTTTACTTTTGAAACATCAATTGGATCAGCTGTTGCGTCATAAAGTACTGTAGCTTTCTCGAAAAGATACGTTTCATGAACATCTAGTACTTTAGCATTGATAAATGTGCTCTCATTACGACCTTTTTCGGTCATCGTTACACGAAGTTCCGTAGTAGGAAGTGATCCTGTAACAGTAAGTTTGAAACCGATAATTTTAGATACATCACCAGCAGTACAATCAGCTATAGTCAAAGCCTTGTCGTCATCAGTACCTTCGATAGTATCATCATAACAGAGGTTAAAACCGATGCCGGCTCCCCAATATGTTGAATAAGCAGGATTACCGTCTTCGCCATTTTGTATCTGTGAGGCTTCGCCCACTGCGCAGTAGCCTCCGGTTGCTGATACTGAAGCGGTAATGGTTGAATCTCCACCATCGTTAGCATCACTATAAGAAAACCATGTGCCGCTGATTCCCCATTTGTTTTCCCCAATATTTCCGTCGGCATCAGCTTTTAAAAATTCTTCTCCCTCCACCTCAGTGTCGGAATCCGTGCTTTTTTCTTCGTCAGAATCCGTGCTTTTTTCTTCGTCAGAAGATTTCTCTTCTTCTGAAGCAGAGTCTTTGTTTTCCGGCTTTTTTTCATCTGTTTCTTCATCGTCACCGCAGCCTACTTGGAAGCATGCGACCAGACCTGCTGACAATACCAATTTAGCTAAACATTTCATTTTCTTTTCCTCCTTAAAATATGTTTTCTTAAAAAATTCATCAAATAGTTACAAAATCGTCGGAGAATGCAATTACACCCATTTTGCAATATGATACAATAGTTTTTCTTAGATTTCTCAAATAGTTTTTATGCCGGTCAAAAACCCTTATTCTTCAACATATTGCATAAGCTGCGGTCTCCATTCATCCGGTATGTTTATTATCGAAAAATCTTTATCCACCGCTGCATGAACCGTAAAGCCTGTCGCCAATAACACACCGTCGTCACGACGGATTTTGTAGTCAAAGCGAATACTGGCGTTTTTGATATAGGCAATAACAGTCTCAACCGATATCAAATCGTCATAGCCGGCCGGCATCTTATATTTACAGCCGCTTTCTAAAACAGGCATAAATATGCCCGTTTCCTCCATTGATTTATAGGTTAACCCCAAAGACCGAACCAAGTCCGTTCTGGCAAGCTCCATGTAAATATAATAAACGGAATTATGAACCACTCCCATTTTGTCTGTTTCGCTGTACCTTACCTGTGTTGTAAAAATATGAGTTTTCATGTAACTGCATTCCTGATGTGATTTTTAGTATTGTTCCCAGGGTCTGCTCGGAGCGGTTGCCTTGGCAATAACCCACGGAATAGTTTTGCCGACAGTAGGAATTTGACCTACTTCACTGAAGCCGGCTTCCATTAGCAATTTACAAAGTTGATATCTCTTAACAGCCCCAAGGTTGCTTTTTTTATTCGGATAGAAAACTTTGGCAAAAAAACCCAACAATCCGTCGTCGACCGGCTGCGGCCACAACAGAACACCTCCCGGCTTGATAAGATCCCTAAGTATTTTCAAAGAATCGAGATGGCTTTTCCCGCACTTCGGTAACCCTCCTTGTAACACAAGCGCCTCAAAACTATGTTTTGCTATCGGTAAAGAAGAAAACTTGGTTTCCAAAAAAGCTATATCATTGCGAAGTGTTCCTCCGTTGTCGATAATGCATTTCTTTTTTACTCTGAACATAGAGTGAAAAGCTTCTCCAAAAACCACAAAACTATGCGGTTCCAACATCAATCGAGCAAGAGAAGCACTTCCCGATTTAAAGGCAATGCCTACCGGACCGGATGCCTTCCCTTTTAAACAATTTTTCAACAGCCTTGCAACTATCTCAGCTTGTTCAGGCATCTTGTATTAACTCACTTTTTTGCAGAAGGCTTACTTCAACACGCTCTACGCGACGAGGATCGGATGCTAAAACTTTTACTCTAATTCCGTGATTCTCAATGACTGTTCCAACAGGAGGAATGGCGCCGTGTTCTACAGTTACAAACCCTCCCACTGAGTCGTAATCGCGATCCTCCGGAAAATCTATTCCCAATTCATATTCAAGATCTCCCACCGCAACCCTCGCATCAACCAACCAGGTCTCTGCATCTACTCTTCGAATGGGATCTTCATTTAGATCAAATTCATCCCTAATATCGCCGACTATCTCTTCTATAATATCTTCTAAGGTAATCAGCCCCGAAGTCCCTCCAAATTCATCAACCACGATGGCCATATGCTGGCCTCGTCGACGCATCTTGGCAAGCAGCGTACTTACTTTCTGAGTTTCCGGAGCAAAAAATGTATTCTTTCGCACAATGCCGTCGATTAGAGCCGGCTCATCTGAATCGTGGGTTTTAAGATATTTCAGCAAGTCCTTTGCATATAAAAGCCCTACTATATTATCCATGTTTTCCCTATAAATGGGAATACGAGAATGTCCGCTTTTAATAACGACATCAAGAGCATCTCTAATGTCCGTATCCACCTCCAAACCGACGATGTCCGTCCTTGGAAGCATTACCTCACCGACCTGCGTTTCAGAGAATTCCACAGCGGACATCAACAATTCGCCCTGCTCTTTTTCTTCAAAAACAGACTGATCATGTCCCAGTCGAATTTGATATTCTATCTCATCTTCAGTAACAGGAGGTTCATCACTATATTCTTGCGAATTTCTTACAATAAACGCCGGAATTCTAGATAAAGGAACAGTTACAAGGTAGAGTACTTTGTCAATTACCCAAATGAACCTTAAAACCGTTGACACCATTGACTCGGCATATTGCATAGCAAGACTTTTGGGTGTTATCTCGGCAAAAATGAGCACTACTATGGTTAAACCGAATACAGAAAATGCCTCTGCAAAGTTGGGAATAAACACCAGCGCCAGACGATATGCCAAAACTGAGCACAGGATATTAACTGCATTGTTTCCCACCAGCAAACACGCAAGTATTCTTCTTTTATTTTTAAGCCAGAAATCTAAAACGCCGAAACGCTCAGGCTGAGTTGCAATAAGAGTTCGTGCACGACCGTCACTTATCGATGTTAGAGCCGTTTCCGAAGCTGAAAAGAACGCGCTGGCCAGCAGACAGGCAAAAATTCCGACCAGCTCTGTTAAAGGAAATTCCGGATCAACCAAATCCATTCTGTTAAAACCTCAATTATTCCTCAATGACATTGTAAATCGATTTATCCTTAAAGATTTGCAGCAATTCAAAATCAATATGTTTGTCTTTAGCCTCAAGGTCAAGAATTTGAAGAGCACGCTCCTTGGGAACCGCTTTTTTGTAAGGTCGATCGGCAGCTGTTAAAGCATCATAAATATCAGCAACAGCCATTATCTTGGCAGGAAGAGGTATTTGCTCGCTCTTTAGTCCGTAAGGATATCCGGAACCGTCCAATTTTTCGTGATGCGCACCGGCATAATCCGGTACACGTCTGAGAGAACGCCCCCATGGAATTTGTTTTAAAAAAGATATTGTATGTTCCGCATGCGAGCGAATCTCCTTAAGCTCCTCCTCGGTTAAGCTTCCCTTTGCTATTTGAAGTGCATTAACCTCTTCTGCCTCCAAATACGGTTGGCGTTTACCTCCTATATCAAAATAACTCTGCTGGGCTATTTCTTCGATTTTTGCAAAATCGCCCTCCTGAAGAACAGTGGGCTCATTAGCAGATGAAATAATTCTCCAACAAAATTCAATATCACCTAATGCACGCTCTTTTGACTGATCGAGAATCTGCAATTCCTCTTGAGGAGTTCCGGTTTCCAACATCATAATTCTTCTATGTAAATAATCATTTTCTATAGAGCGTGTAATAAAATCAAAGCGTGCTCTAATCATTTTTAAGTTTGGCGGATAGAGTTTCTTTGCTTTGACAAGGACCTCTTCTCTTACTCCAACTTTACCAAAATCATGGAGCAATCCTGCTGTCTCAATCTCTTCAAGATCCTGAACACTAAACTTTACATCAGCATAGGGTCCGGTTGTTTTCTCTGACACTGCCTCAGCCAAAGCTCTTGTAAGAGCCGCAACCCTAAACGAATGACCGGAAGTTGTAGGATCGCGCTGCTCAATTGCATGGACCGATGCGCGAACAAAGCCGTCAAAAATACGCTGAATTTCATCGTATAAAAATGCATTTTCCATTGCCACTCCGGCTTGCGAAGCCAAAGTTTCAACCAATTCCTGTGAATGCAGATCAAAGGGAATTACCTCATCATCAAAGTCCTTCTGTATAATCAAACGTGATGAAGCTTCTCGTTTTTTGTTGATAAGTTGAACAACCCCCTGCACCTCGCCGTATAAATTAAACATTGGAACTGCCAACACCGAACGAGTTGAGTAACCTGTTCGCTCATCCCAAGATGAATCAAATCTATACGGCTCTGATTTGGAGATTTCTCTAACATCAGCAATGTTAATTGTCTTCTTTAACAATGCTGCGGCTCCTGCAATCGATTTTGTAGATATGGGAACGGCAAAAGATAGCGATTCATAAGATATGGAATCATTTTGAGACAACATAAATCTAAGTTGCTTTTTAGAAATATCGTTGCCGTCTCCTTCTACCACATAAATACTGCCGGCATCTGTCCCGGCCAGCTCTCTAGCCATTTTAAGAATCATGTCCAGAAGTTTATTTAAATCCCTTATTGCCGAAATGCTGCGACCGATCTCAAGCAACCGTCTGATTTCATACTCCTTGCGAGCAAGTATTTTGTCCGGTTCTTCATCAAACACTGTCAGCACTGTATTCCCGCCTTTTATGCGAGCGGGACCGTCGTGAAGCGTTTCGATGGTCCATTGTTCTCCCAAAGGTTTTTCACCTCTGAGCAACCGGTCGAGCAGCCCTGTAAGGTTGTCCGGTTTTGTCATCTTTCTGTCGCCTCCCGAAAAACGGCTTACGGTTTGCCGAAAGCACCATCGTAAGCCTTAATTATATCCTGAACAAGAGGATGTCTCACCACGTCCACATCACTAAAGTGAACAAAAGAAATCCCCTTAATACCTTTTAATACCTGCCTGGCGTCCATAAGCCCTGAAACCGTCCCGTGCGGAAGGTCTACTTGACTTACATCACCGGTAACCACCGCTTTCGATGAGTATCCCAAACGAGTTAAAAACATTTTCATTTGTTCTCTTGTTGTATTCTGAGCCTCATCCAAAATAACAAAAGAATCATTAAGCGTTCTTCCCCGCATAAAAGCTAATGGTGCAATTTCTATCTGATCCTCAGCAATAAGCGCTCTTGTTTTTTCAGGACCCAACATATCGTCCAAAGAATCATACAACGGTCTGAGATACGGATTTATTTTTTCTGCCAGATCCCCCGGCAAAAAACCAAGCCTTTCTCCAGCCTCAACTGCCGGTCTGGCTAAAACAATACGCCGATAACGCTTCTTCATCAATTCTGAAACAGCAGCAGCTACCGCCAAGTATGTCTTGCCTGTACCGGCCGGTCCTACACCGAAGGTTAAATCGTTTTTTCGAATAGCATCAACATATCGCTTTTGCTGTAAACCCTTGGGTGTGATAAGTCGTTTTCGGGCTGTGATACAGATAACCTCATTAAAAATGTCATCAAGTCTTGCATCCGGATTGTCAGCAAGAATTCGACATCCCCTAACAAGATCTATTTCTGCAAAAGTACGACCGTTTTTACAAGCATGAGACATTTGCTCCAAAACTCGAAAAGCTGCCGAAACTTGCCCGGCATCCCCTCTAGCAATAACGGACAAACCCCTCTGTCCCGCCGAAATACCGAACTCTCTCTCCAAAACACAGAGATGACCGCATTTAGGTCCCAAAACCTTTAACATAATTTCGGGGTTGTTAAACTGATACTCCTCACTCAATAATGCATCATTGCCGCTTGTACTTATCATCTAGATCAGCAATACCTCCTCACCAATTCCTCTATAGTACAAAAATTTAAGGTTACCCACAAAGAAAACGAAAAAGAATATTATTGTAACTCAACATACTATGCAGTATTTCTATTTTGGAGTGTACAGAATACTGTACAGGTCCAAACAGAATTATTGCTATCCACCTGAAATAAAACATGTTATTACCCCAAAAAATCCGGCATTTAATTTGCAGTAACTGCTCAGTTAACAAGAGACCTTCAATAGGTTCTAATATTTAGGAGAAGAAAGATGAAAAAGAAATACGGCATGATAGTTACAACATTATTGGTATCCCTTTTTGCTGTAGCAACAGCGACGGATGCATCCGCTCAAACCTGCTATAGAAGCACAGAATGCGAAGGAGCGCAGATTTGTATGGATTTGCAATGCGTTACCCCATCTATTGCGTTATCAGAATGCGAAGGACTAAAGGGTTGCGATTGGCTTGAAGAATGTGACCAAGGATATTGCAAACCGATTGGAGTATCTTGCTCAAACGAATACGGACAATGCTCTATTGACTCAAACAATTCATCTTGCTCATGCTTAAGCGGTGACAGTATGGAAGGAGCCGGCGATTACGACGGAGAGGGAACTCCCGAAGTAATCGCTGATGAAGTCTTATACGAAATGTGTACTGAAGCAGTAGAAATGATGTGTGAAGCGCCGCCTGACGTTGAAGAGTTTTGCGCACCTGATCAAATTACACAATGCGAAGCAATCTTAACTCAAATTTACACACTGGAAGAGACCTGCGAATCAGATGACACAGTTGTTGATGAAACAGATATTCCTGATGATTATAAACAGGATACCTCATATGAAGATATGGATGAACCTCCCCCACCTGCATCAGCCCAAATTCAAGAAGGATTTTCACCATGGGAAATAGTTGACTGCTGTGAATATCTTCAGGAAATAGAAGAAGAAGAAGAAGAAGAAAGCGAAAGCGAAATGCTTGATTGCATAATGGCATTAGAGCCCGATGATTGCGAAGGAATGGAAGCTTGCTATGACGCTTACGACATAGTTTCAGACGGTATCACCAAAGATGAGGACCCCGGCGATATCAATTTGGAATCGGATAATAACGGAGATGATGTTGGTGGAGAAAAAAGCGATCAGTATCTTGATACTGAGAATAAAGATGATAACAAAGATACTGAGGAAGCAGATGCCGGTGAAAAAGACTCGGATTCAACCGACACCTCATCAAGCAAGAGCGACAGCGGTTGCAGTTTTGTTCCCTTCTCAAATACAATCGGAGCCTTTAACCTAATCAAAGTTTTACTTTAGGTTCTAATCGGCTTTTCCTTTTCCCCAGGTCCAATATAGATTAGCAAAAAAATTAAAAAATGTTGCTACTCCTATACCTACAAGCTGAGCTAAATACTTGTAGTTTCCTACATCTGAAGGGTTAAAAACATAACGACTAAGAAAACTGTCTTCCAGGACATTACCGTTTGCACCAATTCCTAATATTTCTGCTATTGTTGCGTTTGCAACAACAAACACAAACCACTGAATGCTTCCTCCCAATATAGATACAGCATGAAATATCATCATTCGCTGAAATACATTGGAGTTTCCTTCTCTTCTATCTTTAAAAGTCCATAGTTCATTAACTGCAAAATTGGACAAAATTGACAGCCAAATAGCGATTGCTATTGATAGATTCACATGAACACCGAGAACATCCGAAAACAAAAATAGAAACAGCATGTTAACCAACACGCCGCTAGCACCAACAGTGCAAAACTTTAAGAATCTAGTTGTTCGGATATTTTTGAGCTTCTGCCGCATTATAAAATAGAACTGTTATCCGACCTGTTTTTCAGAATTATCATCTTCTTTGGAGATAGAAGGTACATACTTGTAATACTCTATACCGAGATCGCTATATCCGTTTGAATGATTTCCGATTGAATCTACCACAAATTGATAGGATGGAGAATATTCCGGAGAAGGACCCGACAGTCCGTCGTGCAGCGCTTCATATTCTTCTCTACTTAAGTCAACTGCCCCTTTAAGGCATTCAGTAAATCCAATTTTTCCAGCTGAATCTTGCCAGTCTTTCTCAATTGTAATAAGAAGCGCTTCAGCAGCATCACCGCTTCCGTATCCTACAGCCAAAAACTTCTTGTCGGTAAGATCAACGTTGTTTGTTAGAGCTTCCTCTATTCCCGCTGCAATCCAAGCCGGCAAAGAACCTGTGTACAAATTTCCGAGTTCCATCATAAGCTCCAAGCCCAAATGCATTTTTCTCTTTAGAACACTTTTGTACTTGTGAGTCTTCTTAAAATATCTAACCAAACGGTTGCATTCCGGATACATATCCTTGTTTATCCGGCCTTCAAGAGCTCCTTTAAAAAAGTCAGGCGAAGAAGTTGCTTCGCAGACAGCACGCTCTGCGTTTGTATTTGACTCTATACACAAAGCATCAAACTCTTCTTTATGATCATCATCTTGTGTCATACCCCAAACATAAAGGGCTGCTATTACATTCATAGGCAAACTGTGAAACGGACGATGAAAAAAGGCACCCTCTACCTCATGAAAAAGCTCTCTAATGGTAATTCCCAACTTCTTGACCATATATGCCAAGGCATAGGTTACCTGGTCAGTGTAACAAAACATTGAATACTTCCCATTAAAGACCGGATAGTCCGGTAACCTATACATGTCATCTCTGATTTCTTTGGCCAATAGTCGCCTTACAGGCTTTCTAAAATCAACTCCTCGATATGCAGAAGCACCAGCCCAATTAGAAATATCTACTGAAAACAATTGGGGATTTTCCTCAACGAGAAAGGCTACAGCTCCGGCTCCCTGTGTCTGCTCTCCTGAACTTCCGCGTTCATATTCTGCCAAATCAGAACATACAACAATTGCCTTTCTTCCTGCACCGTCCAAAGCAACATAACGCAAAGCACTTTTTAAAGCATATATTCCGCCAAGACAGGCATGCTTGAATTCAGGAACCTCGCATTCTCTTGAAATACAGGGCATTCCCATCGTCTGCAAGGCATCGTCAAGCATGCCTCTTATAATAATACTACCCGCCGAATTATCCGTACTTGACTCTGTGCCCAAGCCTATAAAGCCAACCTCTTCGGGATTGATTTGATAGTTAATGATCAACCTAAGCGCTGCAGTTGCCGCCATTGTATACACACTGTCACGTGGACCGGTTACACGAAAGCTGTATCCCACATTAGTGCGAACCTTTTCCCATGAAGCACCTGTCCATTCACACCAATCCTCCAATCTAACTCTAAAAGGAGGCAGAAAAACAGAAAAACCGCTTACCCCAACCTTTATACGATTAGCTGATTCTAACTTGCCGAGCTCTGCTTTACTTTCGATCATAAGGGTTCCTGATTCTGTCAAAAAAATGAGTTCTTCTAAAACTTAAACCTTTATCAAAACCTTTAAAAAATTGCAAAAAATTAGACATATCAACATTGCTAAAGCGCCATATTAAATGCCTTTTATCTCATAGCGCAACGATGGTGATTTGGCCTCATTTTTGTTATTTTTTTCCAACAATGATTTTCTCAACATCGCCGGTTTGCCTTTTATGGCATATACGTTATTTGGAATCTTTTCAACATATCGCCCTTCTAAAGAACGAGCTGCAACAAGATTACCTTTTAGTTGTATTTCCAAAGTTTCTTTTAAAAGCTTTGAAGCTGCTTCACCCATTTTTTCATATACCACATTAACTATTCCCTTTAACTCATCATACTCCAGCGCTCCTTCATCCAACAAATATCCAACAGCAACCGCAGCCACACGAGAGTAAGTATCATTTTCAGGATACTGAAGCAGCCCCATAGTATGTATAAACCAAGAAACATAACGACTTTTAAGGGTTTCTTCGTTTATGATTTTGTCCTTCTTATCGAGATCGCTAATATAAAGTACAGCTGTTTGAGCTTTGAGCTCTTCAAATAATACAGCAGTATCGCGAAGAGCTTCTTTTACAGTGGTTAATCTTCCCTCAAGATCATTTATTCTCATTTCATTATTCGCGCCCAAACCGTGGGCTACTTCATGATATGCAGTATTCATTACTGACTCACGAGAAGATAAATATTTTAGCTGCATAGGAGAAAGAATTTGTTCTGCACGATTCTTAGTTATTTCATCAAAAGCTTCAGCGTGATTCATTAGGATGACCAGCTTGTATAGTCCTTCATCTACTGCCTTACCTCTATTGGGAAGATGATAGGCCAACAGCGCTCCTCTGTTCTTTTTAGCATCTCCAAAAGCAGCCCAAACATTTACTGCTCGAAAGGAAGTATTCATATCAATCTTACGAGGAATGTACACATCCTCTCCAAGCATTAATGATAAGGAATTCTCCACATCCTGTTGACGTGATTTCAGCTTTATCAAGGATTCTGTTATTGTTTTGTCCTCACGACCTATCAGCATTGTAAACATAGCTTTTGTTTGAAAAGCCGATGAATACACTTCATAAGGGCCGACAGTAACCTCCCAATCCCCCTTAATTCTAATCCAATCATAATCTGACTCATCATATGGAAAAGGTGATAAAGACAAAAACGAATCCGCTCTAGAAAGAAGAAATTTCTTTATAGATTCGTCAGCAGCATGTTCTGAAGCTGTTCTCAACAGAGCAGCGACTTGCCTCATTTTAGTACCGAACAGCTCAAACCCGGCAAAGGGAATTGCTTTGTAGCCGCCGTTTTCCGATTCTCTGACAACCGTAAA
>CAYWLQ010000066.1:15258-28263 GCA_964458775.1 uncultured Myxococcales bacterium
GGGCTATAAAGTTCTTTGGCATTTATTTCTCTAGCAAGGGCTTGAAACTGATTCTCCGAAAAACCTTCCGGCCAAAAAACAACACCTGTATTTTGCCTAGAAACTCCATCAATTAAGAAACATTGGGGATCTTCTACTGACAAACACCATGGAACCTGGTTGCGATTGAATATCTTCTTTGCAAGATCATTTGCAGATGCTGCTATTATATCTCGACTATTCAGGTTTTCTGTGTACAGCTGCAACTGATACAATTCTTCTATTATCCGGCCGGCATTGACCAAATCAGCCAACATCCGCTTTTCGCCTTCTTGTAATCCATCTGCAGAATGCACTATTTTTACATCTTGGTACGCATCCCACTCCTGCCTTAGTTTTTCTGCTTTAGGATTAGGCTTTGTCGAAGGCTCATTTTTGTGACCTAAAGTATCAGTCACTTGTCCTTTGGACTCAGTAATCTTTACTTGTTCAGGTTTTTCAGCAGAACGTTTACATCCGACTGAGATGAGTAAGCAACAGGAAAGAATCACCAGTAAAAACTCTTGCAGTAACAGACGGTTGCGTTTCTCTTTTCCAGTTAGAGCACAACTCAAATATATCGACCTGTTTGACTTGCCATCCTCTTTTTCAACGTTCTTCTCGCCATTGATTTTATTGATTTTGACAAAAAAAATATTCTGTAATCGTTCTTTTGTATTCAACAGTGCGGTTGTGAGTGCTGTCATTTTACTTGGCATTATTTTGAAATTAAAACATCAAGATAAGTCATAAAACTTAATCCATAATATTAACAATAAGAACTGTAATATTATCTTTGCCTCCTCGATCATTTGCCAAATTGACAAAAGCATCACAAGCATTTTCAATACCAAAATCGTCATCATTGTTGGATTTTAAAATTGAAACGATCTCACCTTCCTGTAGGTATCCGTGAAGACCGTCTGAACAAATTAACAGCCGATCACCGGAGCAAACTGAAAAAACACCTGTATCTACTTGAACGTACTCTTTGTTACCGACAGCACGTGTAATTACATTTTTATGCGGAGCAAATTTTGCTTCCTCAGGAGTTATTATGCCCTCTCTTATTTGCCAGTTAATTAATGTATGATCTTCTGTCAGTTGTCGCTCTTCTTCACCCCTTATACAATAGATTCTAGTATCTCCTACTTGTGCTGTAATAGCAAAATCACCGGCAACAAGCATTGCTGAAATGGTCGTTCCCATTCCATGATAGTTTGGGCTTTGCTCCGCCATTCCAAAAACCATATATGTAGCAGACTGAACAGCGCTTACTAAAAGACGACATATGTTGTGAACATTATCCTTGTTAAATGGATTAGATATGAATGCATCAATAGTTTTTCGGCCCAAAACCACCATATCGTGAACTGCTTCAACCGTTTCCCATGCTGCAACTTCACCGGCTGCGTGACCTCCCATTCCGTCAGCAACTATGTAAAGTCCCAAATCATTATCAATGAAAAAGGCATCTTGATTTACCTTTCTCCTCTTTCCTACATCTGTCTTTGCGTTTGAAACTCGTTTCATATTGTTTCTGCTTTTCTGTTGCGTAAGCTAACATTAAGCTTTTTACCAATCCCTTGAGCGTTCCGCAAATAAATATTATCTATCAATCAACTATGAAATGTCGGACAGCTTGTGATCAAAAGCATGTTCAGTTATATATGCAAGGAGTGTTTTTTTGTAACACAGGAGGAAACTTCTTAAAAAGTGCCGGTTAAATCCAGAAGTGAGGTATTAGAGTTTATTTCGACCATAACAAAGCAATCCTGTAAGCATATCATGATGAAGCATATAAACCCAAAAACCTGATTTTTTCGGTAGTTCTTGAGAGGATATAGTGAGGAGAAAAAAAATGGCTGTATCTGATTGTATCTTTTGCAAAATAATATCGGGAGAAATACCTTCAACGAAAATTTTCGAAAATGACTTCGTTGTTGCTTTTAATGACATTCATCCCCAAGCTCCTGTACATTTTCTTGTAATTCCTAAAAAACACATATCATCAATGAATGAGTTGGGTGAACAAGATATTGAAACAACCGGACAAATGCTGTATCACGCATCTCGATTGGCTCAGGATCGCGGCATCGGCAATGGCGGATACCGACAGATTATTAATTGCGGAGAAGACGGCGGACAGATTGTTCAACACTTACATCTTCATATTCTCGGCGGTCGCAGAATGGGAAAAATGGGATAGGCAAATCTTGTAATGGAGAACAATAGAGAACCTTATGCATGTAGCAATTGCGGCACCGTAAACGCTTGGAATCAAGAAGTATGTCGTGATTGCAAAACACCTCGTGAAAAAAATACTGTTTATTTAGAATCAGCAGACGATGACACAGTAGATTCATTGGAGTCATCAAAAGCTAATGATTTAGATATTCAAGAGAATGAATTGCATTCTGAAACGCTCCTATCCGAACCTCCTTCATCCCCAAAAAGAAGATGGAACGCTTTTTGGATTTTTTTCGGAATAGCTGTGCATGTTGTATTTATTCAATTAAGCGTGTTATCAGTAACAAAGTTTTTTATTGAACCTGATCAAGAGTTGAAAAGTACTATTGAAAGAACACTAGAAGCTGCCAAGAATGGTAGCGCCGAAAAAGCTAGTATTTTAGATTCATTACCCGAACATGTTAAATCTAAATTATTAAGCATCAGAACTCTTCTTATTCTAATTTTGGTTTCTGCTCCTCTTCTAATCGGAGGCGTTACCGGTTTTTTTTCACATACCGTTTTGGAAGGAGCTGCATCAATGGGATTATCCGCTGTTCTTCTTCCTGTTCTAAACGGAAGTGCAGAATTAGCAATCTTGTGGGGTCCGATAAATGCCGGACTTGGGGCACTGGGTGCTTACCTAGGATGCCGATTGGTAAATTATTTAAAAAAACAAAGAATATCCGACTCTTCTCCAAAAAGCTTGGCCTAATAATAACAAACAGAACGTTTTTGATAGTAATTATTGAATTCAAAGTTTAAAACAGGTTTTCGTGAAAACTTTGCAAGGCCGAAGAGATGCAACAAGCTCATCAGGGAAAAAAAAGACCCAAAATGTTATACAATATTCAGGGTTGGGATTGGAAATGGGTATTGCCGTCGCACTTGGGATCATTACCGGAAAGTATTTGGACAGTCGATTCGAAACAACTCCAATTTTTTTCTGGTGCGGGCTTGGTTTGGGACTAGGTGCTGCTGCTAAAGCACTATTTGATATTGCTGCAAAGGTCAAAAAGGACTTGAGTGATAATGAACCGTAACAATCTTAAAATGATCGATTATTGGATTGCTGCGTGGGGGATCATTGCAATAAGCTCTGCAGTTGTGATAAGTGGAAAAACAGTATTTCTAAGTGCCCTATTGGGATCACTACTTGGATTGATTAATTGGATAATGTTCAGATATGCAGCATTAAGAATGGCCGTAGCTAGCAATAAGACTGAATTCGGTATATTTATGGGAATAAAGTCTCTTTTAATTATGGCGATAATTACAGCATTATTTTTGTCAACACCAATACGTCCGGTACCTTTTATCGCAGGAATTTCATCATTGTTTCTGGGTATTATCACTTTTTTCTTAATGCAGTTTATGAAAAAGGGAGACCAAATACTCAACAAGGAAAACGAAAATGCCTGAACACTCAACATGGTTTAATTATCTGTTTCCCGATTTCGAAGGAATGCTTTCAGGGTTTAGGGAAGCTATGGGCTTGTCTGTTATCAATAAAACACCGGTGGAAATTCAATATGTTATAGGGTTCGCCTTTATTGCATTATTGATATTGACATTGGTTTTGGTCGCAAGACGGCAAATAACAAATACGCAAGCTGCATTGATACCTGATGAAACCCTCTCTGCAAGAACTTTTTTTGAAGCTATGACTGAGGCAGTGCTTAATCTAATGGAAAGCATTATGAATCGTAAAGCTGCCTTATTTTTCCTTCCGCTCATCGGAACTTGTGCATTTATCATTTTCTTCTCAAATCTTATCGGCCTTGTTCCCGGTTTTTTACCTCCGACCAGCAGCTTGTCCACAACATTGGCTATGGCATTGGTGATTTTCTTTACTACTCATATCTATGGAATAAAAGAAAACGGCATTGGATATTTTGCTCACTTTTTGGGTCCTATTAGAAAATGGTATGCTTTGCCTCTGATGCTGTTAATGCTATGTATTGAAATTATCAGTCATCTGGCCAGACCTTTATCTCTGTCAATTCGCTTAATGGGAAACATGTTTGCAGACCATATGGTTGTGGGAACATTTGTCGCCTTGGTACCTTTTGTAATACCTGTACCAATTATGATGTTAGGAGTTATCGTCTGTATTGTTCAGACGTTGGTTTTTTGTATTTTATCGACAGTTTACATCGGGATGGCTATCGCTCACGAAGAGCATTGATTCACCCAAGTTTCGAAAGGAGAAAACACAATGAGGATCCGTAAAGCCCTAACCTTTCTATTCGTTGTTATGACATCGCTTTTTACTACGGCGATTGCCTTTGCTGCAGAAACTGCGGAAGCTGATGCAGGAGACGGTTCAGCTGTCAAATATCTGGCTGCAGCCTTTGCTATCGGAATTGCAGCCTTCGGAGGTGCACTAGGACAAGGCAGAGCAGCATCTGCAGCACTTGACGGAATAGCCAGAAACCCCAACGCTGCAAGCAAAATCTCAACGCCAATGATTCTTGGTTTGGCATTAATTGAATCTCTTGTTATTTATGCACTTATTATTGCTCTCCTTATCGTTCTCTAACAAAACAATCGAAAAACTAACATGATATCTTCAAAAACATCCTTAGTAGCTAACTATTTTGTCTGCGCAGTATTCATTATTGTTTTAGGAATACTTATGAACGCCTGCGCTTTTACCAAACCAAACACAAGCACTACATTTATCAATGATCAGCCGAATGATTTAGAAGAGAATTCCACTATGGTTCCTCCTAAATATCAAGTAACTGATCGAATTGAAATAGTAACAAATATGGGAACCATGGTGTTCGGTTTATACGGGAAAGACGCTCCTTCTACAGTCACCAATTTTTTAGCGTATGTTGCCGACGGATTCTATGAAAAGAAAATTTTTCACCGAATAATATCAGGATTTATGATCCAAGGAGGCGGCTATAATGAGGATTTGAGTTATGCTGAACCGAAAGATCCAGTTAAACTCGAACTGATTCCCGGCTTAAAACATCAACGCGGGGTTATTTCAATGGCCAGACAGCCTGACAATATACATAGTGCAACTGCACAGTTTTTTATTTGCGCTGATACAACAAACCAACTTAACGGATCATATTCCGCTTTTGGTCAACTGGAATCAGGCGAAGATGTGCTTTTAGCTATAGCCTCCGTTCCAACCCATTCCGTTGAAACTGACTACGGAAAAATGCAGGATGTGCCTGTTACACCTGTAATAATAGAAGCAATTCGCAAGTTTAATGCGAATTCCGACAACTAGAATAGTCCCGCCGCCCCAGAAAATCTCTTATTCTTGTTTGTCGTCCAGATAAGCCCAATCTACAAAAACATTTAGCTCTTCAGCAAATGCTTTGAGATCGCTCTCGATGATTTTAATGGCCAATCCGCCGGTAGTGTTATAAGCTTTCAACCCATGCTTTCTAATCCAGCGTCTGATAGTTTCATTTGAAACTCGACACATCTCTGCAACATCATTTACGGAAAGAACTCTATCTTGTTTTGTCTTGGTCATTAGATCTCCTTCTTGCAGCGGTTAATCACTACATTAGCATAAATATACTATATCGGTGAAAAATTTCAACTGATTAAAGCTAGATATATATATTATAGTGATACTGTTTAGCAAAATGCTCTAGTAGACGACATCATAGCTACAAGGCAATTAAGCTTTTGATGAAAGATCATACAAGCAGTGTAAGTACAAAATAGTAAGCGAACAGAGAACCTGTTATTCATCTATTTGACCGTCTAAATATTCCGAAATCATTTCCCAATTGTCGATAGTGTGAGACCTGCGACATCCCCAAATATTGCAAATAGCAAGAACATTGCTTTCGGTTAAAGAAGGAGAAAGATATATCTTCACAAGATCGCCGTTATCGGGACACTTACATGAAGCCAATCTGGGAAGCACTGCTCCGCAATAGGGACATGAAATAACCAGTTTTGTACCTGTTTTCCAGTGGGTTTTTCCCTTTTTGCTATTGTCTCCATGAAAAGGAGATAATACAATCTCTCCGCTTTCCACACCGCTGTCCAGTTTTATTTTTAGGCCCGGAAAGCCGTCAAAATCACACTCAAAATCGTAGTTGCCGTTTTCAAAATCAACAATAAGGTTGTGTCCGTTGGGGCAAAAAGCCTGAGTAACAACGATAAAAACATCATCAACTTGTTTCAATGATGAATCGACCGGCGGCGGAGCCGATATTCTTACCTGATTAACATCCACATCTTGCTTCGGCATATTTCCCTTCTCCCTAAGTTGTATCGCGTTACCTGAACATTTCATCAATAGTCGACTCAGTTAATCCAAGTCAAGGTAAAATGAGAATGAATATAAAATGGAATATTTCAACTGAACACGCGAATTGATGACGTTAGTAATTCTAAAAGGGTTTCTCATTCCGGCCTAGTGCATAGCATTAGCGTTTGTTGACTAAAATAATTGTAGGACTGCAAGATCGTTCCATATTGGCAGCATTTACGGTGATCATAATTTCTACCAAGTGTATGATTTAAAAAATAGATTTTTTTTCAGTTTTAAAACATGCTTTTTTTAACTGGTTTCCATCTCAAAGATAAGCTGTCCAGGCACATCGGATGCTCGACACAAAATATGGTACATACCGACAGGCACGCACACAATATTTTATAATGCACATCTATACTGCATTGTTGTATCCCACAATTTGTGGTATCTTTCCATTCATCATTGTTGAAGCAACGAGCCGTCGAAGTGAATAATTTAAAATCTTTTTCATATACAAAATCTATAAAATACCTTTTTGCCGTCGGGGGTACCGTCGGAATTTTGTTCTTGGCATGGAAATTTCTCTCATTAGAAATATTGCTAGATTCTCTCAGCCGGTTAAGTGCGGTTCCAATTATTGCATCCTTCGTTGCATATCTGATAGTCAATACCCTCCGAGGTTTTCGATTTATTTTACTAGGAGCAAATATCAACGCAATAGATGCGTTTAGTATGTCTGCCGTACACACTGCATTACTTCGAGTAATGCCTCTCCGTTCAGGAGAGTTGGCCTATGGCGTAATGTTAAAAAGGATGGGAAAAGGCGGCTTCGGACATGGTGTAGCTACAATCCTTGTACTGCGACTTATAGATTTCTCTATGATTATAATTATGTCTGCAATCACCGTCAGTACCTACCTTGAATGGTCAGAAAAAGCACAGAAGTTAATTATCACTATCCTATCGATCGGACTTGTCGGATTTCTGTTTTTTGCATCGAAGCCAATTGTTCGCCTAGCAAATCGTTTTATCTCAGGTCAAAAACAAACAGAAAAAAAACCACTGTTAGTTAGAGCGGTTTCATCGGTTACTACTGTGCTAAATATGTCTCTTAAAAGACGTATTCTCTTGCTGCTATCCACAGCAGTACTCTGGTCTATGGTGCTTGTCTGGTTTTACTTCTTAATGCTTGGAACGGGAATGAAAATAGGAGGAGCAGATGCCTTTACAGCGGGCATGCTAGGAGTAGTGGGCTCAATGTTGCCGTTATCTCTAATAGGAAGTTTCGGACCTCTAGAAGGAGGATTTGCACTCGGCTTTTGTGCTGTAGGATTTGACGCTCCCGTCGCCGCATCGCATTCTGTAATTATATCAACAATTACTTTCGTCCAAGGTTGGATTCTGGCATTGCCGGCATGGTTTTGGGTAGTTGCTCGCAGCACAAATAATAGTCAATCCAGATAGTGTCATCCTCAAAAAGATAACTACGCACTAAGTCTTCAGATATGTTGCGGAACAATATCGTTCATCAGCTGAATATTGGCTGAATCCCTTAGCTAATCGCATGCATTTTAAAAATACCGTTCATTTCATTACTAACCGCACTGAACATGAAATGCTTTTCTTGCTTCCTACAGAGCGTATTGACGAACTTGTTAAAGGATGGTTTGCTCTGAAGCCACGTCAGTCTCCCGGCGGTTGCCTGCATCATGATTTCTATCCGTGTCATTCTCTTCGCCTCTCCGGCAACTCTCTTTTCATCAAGCTTTAGATGTTCCATAAAGTTGATTCTACGGTTGCCTATAAAGCGGACATAATTAACTGCTTATACCCCGGACACTTTCACTGCTACTTACACTTACATTTTCTATTATTGACTATACCATTAATACTCAGATAGACTATATAATACAATTAATTGAAGAGAATATCTGCTATCAATGATTTGTATAATATGGAGAGATTGATGAACAAAGAAAATTTCCGCATTTACATTATGTCAGCTGTTATGCTGCCGGTCTGGGTTGTTGCATGTAGGGAAGAGCGCCTGCAAACAGACAATCCTCTACTTGACACTCAAGAAACGGACGAAGATAAAACGACATCACTGGACTCAGACAATGAATTTACCTGTCGGATTCCGGACACCTCGCAGTGGCCGGAGGTTTGTATTCCACAAACTTCCATGGGAACAACCTATACGGCAATCAGCGATGAAGGTATTGAGATCAAACTCGTCTTTGATCAGCATTTTCTGCTCAGTGTTGACGAGCAACAGTGTACATTCTGCAACTATTCTACAGATTATCCGGGACAATATGTGGCGTCTTCGTTCTACAACTGTGACATTTATTACAGTTGCGGTGATTTGGCTACCGACTGTCGTTACCACCTGGCTATCCTCACATCAGATCCGCCGCGCTGGATGCTTTTTGGGCCAAGTGAAAACATGGAAAATAGTGAGGAATGCAGGCCTTATACCGGCCTTTCATGGGATCTGGCTGATGCCGTTGACGCTCCCGGATGGTGTGCACCTAATTGCTCAACCTGGAGTCGCGCATGCGGTCCGGACGGATGCGGCGGCACATGCGGCACATGCAATGATGATGAAACTTGTGCCGACGGAATATGCAAAGATCCCAATGCATCAGACTGTCCATCCGCCTGTCTATCACCTAGCGGACTCACATGTTGCGAACCTCCGTTCTGCTCCGGAGACTGCGTTGGAAGTCCTTGCTGTTAACATCTTTTGATGTTCGTGCTTTCTATTAGCGCTTTACCGTTGCTCATCGTCCGAGATAGTCCATCAACCAGGTCATGGCCGGTCTTTGGGTTCCGTCATCACTTTTTATCAGTCCGGTTCCATCCCTCCAAGTAGAACCGACCACATAGCCCCAAAGGGTAATTCCTACAACAGACGGATGCTCGTAGAAAATTGGAAACTGCTCCTGCATTACCTGTAATTGGGATTGGTCGTTGTTTAGGGCAATATCATATTCGGAAATATAAATAGGAAGGCCTAAATCGGCAATACGCTGAAGATTTGCGCGTAGAGTCTCAGCAGTCAGGGTTTCCAACCCGTGGGCTTGCAGTCCCAAAGCATCGATCACGCCGGCGTTAATAGCCGGTGTAGCCATTTCAATAAACCTATCGGTGTCCCATATTAAAACGTTATAGTCGTTTAAAATCAAAACAGAGTTAGGACAGTATTGGTGTGCCAATTCAAACGCTCTGATTATCCAATCCTTACCGAAAGCTGTGTAAGCAAAAGAAGCAGGAGCATGTCCAGGCGTTGCTTCGTTTACAACATCTATCATGTCTGTATCCGGAAATCTTTCACAAAACAGTTTCATCCACTCTTCTATCTCGTCAGCCAGATCAGATGCATTAAGACCGGATATCCATCCTTGCCATGCTGAACCCCAAAGAAAAGTATGCTGCTTGAACGGAATGCCATTCTGCTTGGCAAACTCATAGATTCGGTCAATAGCCGTCCAATTGTATTTATCTCTTGTTCCTTCTATTGACGGCCACTTGCCTTCATTTTCAGGTGTAATCTGGTCCCAATACTGCAAGAAGTCTGAGCGCACTTGTCCTCTTGTTGTAATGTTTCCTACAAATTTGTCTTTTTCCACATCCGTATCGGTATCTGTGTCCGCATCGGCATCAGCATCCGAGTCTGCGTCTGAGTCCGAGTCTGAGTCAGTATCTGCATCCAAGTCTGTATCTGCATCTGTATCTGTATCCGTATCTGTGTCTGCATCTACATCTGTATCTGTATCCGCGTCTGTATCTGTATCCGTGTCTGTATCTATATCCGTATCTGTGTCTGTATCTATATCCGTATCTGTGTCTGTATCTATATCTATATCCGTGTCAGTGTCTGCATCTGCATCGGTGTCTGCATCTGCATCGGTGTCTGCATCTACATCGGTGTCTGCATCTGTATCGGTGTCTGCATCTGTATCAGCATCTGCATCTGCATCGGTATCCGCATCTGCATCGGTGTCTGCATCTGTATCAGTGTCAGCATCAGTATCAGCATCTGCATCGGTGTCTGTATCTACATCAGTGTCGGTATCGGTATCTACATCAGTGTCGGTATCGGTATCAGTATCTGCATCAGCGTTTCCGATTGAATCCGTCAATGTGTCAACAATCTCAGAATCCGAAATATTTTCGGACTTTTCATTTTCGTCAGCACAACCGACCATCACGGTTAAACAAATTATACAAAAACTTGAATTAACTGAATGTAATGTCTTCATAGTCATCTCCTAATATTAACGACAGTGGGTCTGTTAATAGATAAACGGGTGGAGTTATGCGTTGGAAGTCTCAAGTTTCTATGCCTTCTTTAAACAATTCAGGATAACCATCCGTTTTTACAAACCAATCTGTATTCCAATATTGCCTAAAGCTTCGCTTGCTAACATTCGATAAGCAGAGGTTGATTTGAGTTTGGAAATTTTCCCCTCAAGATCTTAATACTTTTGCGATTGTTTCATTTTGACAATTTGGTTATCCTTTTAAAGCTTCATTTTAAAGCTGCATTGAGACGACACATGCTGAATAGAAACTTTTTATTTATTTTCCTATCAATACTGATTGGCTGCGGCTGTTATGATTGTGTACTAAACCTTTATCCCAAGGAAACCCATACTAACGTTAAAGATTCATCATGGGAATCTTCAGAAAATGATTCGGCTATCCGGAACCGGCCGGATACGAGCTCGGATACAAGTGTTATAACCGACTTCGACACATCACCGGCTTATATAAATCTTGGTGCTGCTGATTGGGTTCCCTACACAAGAATTGTCGCATTGGGTGACCACCATGCCGATTTTTCCCAAGCAAAAAGAGCACTCCAGATCGGCGGCGTTATCGATGAGTCACTCCGATGGATTGGGAAGAACACGATTGTAGTTCAGACCGGTGATATTCTGGATCGCGGAGCAGAAGAGAGGGAGCTTATCGACTTTTATGAGAATCTTAGGACAGAAGCAAAGAAGACCGGCGGACAGATAATAAACATGCTCGGAAATCACGAGATTATGACAGCCCTAGGCGACTACAGATACATGAATCCTAAAGCCTGCGCCGCTTTTTCAGACCTAGCAGACCTGGACCTCAGCAATCCGGCCTTTAGCGGTCTTGCCGATGAAGACTGCAAACGTCGCGCAGCTGCATTTTGGCCGGGCGGTCCATATGCCAAGATTATAGCAACCTGGCCCGTTGTCGCTCTGAAGGAAAAAATTCTGTTTGTCCATGGAGGCTTTCACCGAAACCATGCGAACTACGGAATAGATAACCTAAACAACATGACCGAATCATGGCTGAACGGCAAGGACAGTCTCCAACTTGCATACGTGGGCGGAGGGAACAGTGTTTATGCCGTCGACTGGGATAGGACCTACAGCAGTTCAATAACCCTCTCAGATAACATATGTCAGGAACTTAAAAACGTGCTCGAACAGGTCGGTGCCGAACAAATGGTTGTCGGCCATACAGTTCAACCGCATATCAACAGTGTATGCAACGGCACGGTTATCCGAATTGACATCGGAATGTCAGAACATTACGGCGGCAACATAGAAGTGCTCGAAATAATCAACGGCTTCGTTAAAATATTGGTCGATCCGGCTTGATAACAATGTCTGAGTTCAAACAAAATCCTATTCTCATCAAGTATGCTCATATGTATTTCGTTTGTCTATTGTTTGAACAAATGGAATGGACAATATTTGTATGTGATCACAACATAATGATGGATTTGGACAATGACGACAGAGACCTGTTCTGGCAAAAATATTACAAAGAATTCCTTGATGAAGTTATACCTATAGCCATAGATAAAGTTGAAAAGATAGAAAATTCTTCGGACTTTGTTAATCTATTTATAAAAAGCACCAAGTGCGTGTATGATATAAATATAAAATCTCCTGTAAGCACAGACACTGACCTTACCGAAAGCGAAATAGCATCTCAGCTTTTGTTCTGCTATGCAAATAAAAATCAAGATAACTTTCCTGTTCAAAGAAGAGACGCATATCGGGAGTTATTAGAAGATCTAATAAAATGGATTCTATCTAATCCTCACGAGGCCGCGATCAATGATTTAGAAGTTAAACAATCGCTTAGGATTTTTGAATCTCAATCAGACTATTCAAGGGTTTATGATATAGAATCGTGGAGAAATAATAATCTTTTCGATGTCAGAAATCTTATTCGGTCAAAGATGTACGAAATGGAGAAACTGGTCGATAAGCAATTTTTTCATGAGAACCTCAATATACTATGGCCTTTTCCGCAAGGCATAAAAACCGACCGAATTGCAATTCCTAAATGGTAATATAAAGAGCTTTCGAAAAAGGAAGCAATTTTGCAAGAAATCAAATCCGGCCTTGACAATAGCAAACCTTTCTTGTTTGCTAAAAGCGTAACTGAAAATCTTGGTTCCTAAAAGAACGGTTCTGGAAAACTTATGAAGTGCGGTCATGAGAATGACTGCG
>CAYWLQ010000067.1:0-28202 GCA_964458775.1 uncultured Myxococcales bacterium
ACTTGCTGCGGGGTGGAGCAGCCTGGTAGCTCGTCGGGCTCATAACCCGAAGGTCGTTGGTTCAAATCCAGCCCCCGCTACTCTTATTAAGGCCCGAAATCGTTAAGGTTCCGGGCCTTTTTTTTCACTCACTCTCACTCACTCAAAACTGCCTATGTGGATCGTGGATCGCTGACTTTGCCCGCTGTCGCGCTGCGCGCTAGCCTGAAACTTGAACGATTTTCTCATTTGGAACAATTCGGTAACCCAACGACATCGCAGTGGATTTTAATGCTGCAAGTCGATTTGTTTTAAATTGCTCTTTATAGCTGGGTTTTATCTCAGTCGGGCGAAGGCGGACGGCTAACTTCGAACCGCCTATCCGATCCATATGAGCGCCTAAAGGCATGCATTAAATAACAAAATGATCCATATGAATGTCTAAAAGCATGCAGCTCATATTCTAGAAGTATCAATAAAATTGCGATTTGTTGAAACCGTTTGTAAGCACCGCCATTTGCTCTTCTATTCGTTATCTTCTTGTTCAGTCTTTTTTGTCACACTGTCTTCAGATTTTTCACACTCTTCTTTTGAACCCTTTTGGCGTTTTTCCAGCTCTACTACCTTATTATCCCACCAATCAGCGTGTTTATGAAAGATCTCTGAAAGTTTTTTTGCGGCGCTAATTCCGTTCTTTAATAGGGCATCAGTATCCAATTTGTTTAGAGCCATTTCTTCGAGTTGCTTGATGTTAAATTTTGAATCCCAAAGCATGTTATCCTCCCGGTTTGTTACTGTTTTCTACAATATGAAGGATTTTCTCCTGTCCTTCTAATCATTACAAACAAGGGTAATTTACTTCATATTTATTAAAAGATCATCTGTGGGTTAAAAATACATCTTTGAAAATTGGTTTTTATGTGTTGTGAAAAACATTTCAAACTTTTTTGGGTAACAAGCTGATATCTCGGCACAAAACAAAAGTAGTGCCCCAATCACTTTTTAACCCTCTGTAATCACTCATATTTGCCTCTCAAACAGTCGAAGGCAGAAAAAAACTGCAACGATGACAAATTTCAATATTTTTATAGAAAGGTTGCTACTATTTATAAGCAAATGCTTAACGCATAAAAGAGGTAATTCGATCAATAAATCGACGGGTTATTGCTTTATCTTTAACCTCAACTTCAATTTCGGATTCATTGGAGGGCATTTTTCCGTCCAGAATAGGCGCCTGGGTTCTTCTTCCCATATGAAATGCATCTCTGGCTGTACATACCGATTGAGCTAAAAGGGTGTACAGATCTGATTGTGCTTTTTCAGTTCTAAGTATGCTTGTTAGAGACAGAGCCATTTCTCTAACACTAATGAAGCGGTTGTTAGGATTTATTTCAAGAGATTTTTCGATAACTTTAACCAAAGTTTTAGGAATATCCGGCCTAAGTTTGTCCAACGGTTCTATATTTCCGCCGGTAACCTTTCTAAAAATATCTCTATCATCAGCCCCCCTAAACACCTTTCGGCCTACAAGGGTTTCCCACAATAAATTGCCCACGGAAAATTGGTCCGACAAACATGTTGCTTTACTACCTTGAAGCACTTCAGGAGCCAGATAGGACAACTTACCCTTGGCCACTCCCGGCGGTGTAGGAGCTGCAAAACGGTCGCAAGCAAGCGCTAATCCAAAATCGATCAATTTCACTGCTCCCTTCACACTGACCAGAACATTATGAGGGGAGACATCTCGATGCAAAACAGGATTCTTTTGACCGTTTTCATTTGTGCTTTCGTGGGCAGCAGCAAGGCCTCTCAGAACGCCGATTCCGATTGCCGTAGCTAGTTCCCAACGGATACGTGATTTTATGGAATTTACATAACGAATATAAGTTGCAAGGTTTATACCCTCTATCCACTCCATAACTAAGTAAAATTCGCCGTCTTCCTCAAAAAAATCAAAGATCTGGACGATGTTACCGTCCTGCAATTTAGCTCCCACTCGGGCTTCTTCAAAGAACATATCTAAAAACTGTTTATTTTCTTTCAAATGAGGGTGCATGTGCTTGATTGCCACAGTACGTATAAAACGTCCCGGACCGTGCATTGAGGCTCTCCAAACATTGGCCATCCCACCTGTGCCTGCTATCTCATCGAGTACATACTTGTTCCCAATCAATCTGCTATCGTTTGAACAATTGATTTCAATATTCTGTTTTAGGTTTTTCTTCTTTTGCTTTCTACTCACGGGTATGACAATAGTATATGATCTAAAAAACAGTAAAGTTACTTTTTCATGAGCAGCTGAGCTCGTAAAAAAATTTTTGGACCCCGCTGAAAATAGAGAGTTCGCCGAGTTCTACAGCGTAAAGCTATTTATTAGTCATATGAGTAACACCTGTCCAATCTGCGTCAGGAGGAAGTTTCAAGTATTCTTCACACCTTTTACAGAACATGAGTGCGACGGCATCGTTTGGAAATAATTTGCTAAGATGTTGATATAACGAAAGTGCAGTTTCAAAGTTTCGACCTAAATATGCTTCAAAGGCCTGTTCGGTCAGCAAGGCGCATTGAATTTGCTCGTCTGTAGGAGGAAGTTCCGGATCTTCGGATAAAGCAGCAAAAAGCTCGTAGATCGCTACACCCTTAGCCTTTCCTTTGACTGCGACCACGTCCACGGGACGCATTAGAAATCGATCCTTTACTGCTTCTCGTGTGGCAGCGCCGACGATGATCTGTGTGCTGTAGTATTTGTTGATCCCTTCCAGTCTCGATGCTAGGTTTACGGCATCGCCGAGTACCGTATAGTTCATACGTTCACTGGAGCCCATGTTGCCTACACTGACCTCTCCGGAGTTAATGCCGAAGCGTGTGTGAAGCGTCGGTTTCCCCTCATCGGCCCATTTTGCGTTCAGAGCTTTAAGCTTCTTCAAGCTAAGAAGTGCGGCGCGGCAGGCATGTGTTTCATGCTCAGCATCAGAAATCGGAGCACCCCAAAAAGACATGATTGCGTCGCCGATGTACTTGTCAACGGTACCGCTCTGATGGAGGATGATGGCGGTTAGGCTGTCGAGATATTCGGATATGTGCTGGAGCAGCGCTTCGGTCTCCATACTCTCCGAAATCGTTGTGAATCCCTGAATGTCTGAGAACATCATGGTGAGCCGTCGTTTTTCCCCGCCCAGCTCAGCGCCTGTTTTCTGCGCGATTAGTTGCTTAACAAGGGTTACGGGAACGAACTTGCTAAAAGCTTTCAGGCCGTGTTTCATCGAAGCCAGTGCAGATCCGATTCGATCAATCTCGTAGAAAAATGATACATGTGCCACTGACTCATCGATATCCAGGTTCTGAATCCGCCCCATGTCGCTGGAAATGAGTTCTAAAGGTTTGAGGATTCGGCGTGAGATGACAACAATGCAAATGATAGCTAAGAGTAGAATGATCAAAGAGAATACAGCAACCTCTTTGAGCGTTGTCGTCAAGCGCCCAATGAAGTCGTTAATGGGCACCATAGTGCCGACGATCCAGGGTTTGCCAAAACGCACCGGAAAAGAGTGGAAGCTTGCAAGATATTCTGTTCCCTTGTCAGTGAAGTGCACGTTGTAGGTATACTGAATTGCCGCTAGTATCTCCGGAAGCACCTCACGTGCTTTATCGGAAGGGTTTTCATGAAGCATAATGCGCTTCTGTTGCTCATCGATTTGATAGAGACTGTCAAACGCCTTTTTCAGCGGCGGATTGAGTTTATCGATACGAAGCTTGTATTCTTGATAGTTGAGCCGATTGGGTGCGTTATCGGGCTTTGCAAGGTCGGTCTTTTGCTTGTACTGCTCGAATGCTGCAGCCAGTGCTGAATCACCGATCTCGTCGACTTTGTTGAACTGACATCGACTCTCGTCGGAACCTTCTTTTGGGCACCGTGTAATCTTGCTTTGATCGGGATGGATTAGCAGCTTTCCATCCCCGTCTACGACGAAGGCAATTCCATTTTCTGCGACATTGAGACGCGAAGAAATTCCTTCTTTGAGAGAGAGAATTACTGATGAAGAAATGACAATACGCACCGAGCCGTCTGCATTCAGTATGGGCGTTGCGTTCGAGGTTCCGAATTCGCCGTTCCGACGCACGGATATATCCGTCCACACATTGGCTTTTACACGTTCTGCTTCTTTGTACCATTGTCGCCTACGGGCATCACGTTTCTCGGTAATTTCCTCTGTCGGTCTCGTTTCTATATCAATGACTTTCATGTCGGCGTTCAGATATTGGTACCTTTCCGACTTCGGACTGCCTGACATGTCGAGTTGATGTATTCTATACTCAACTTCCGGCGGGAGCTTCTTCTTGCGATTTACGGAGTATGTGGGTTCGTCGTATGTTTTGCTCACACTCAACATGGAACCCAACGAGTCAACAACGGTTACTGAGAAGATCGAGCGTTGAGCGCGTATCTGCCCGAAAAGTAAAGGTAATATTCTGTCCTCGTTGCCGTTAATCTTCTCAATATCGCGCAATGCCCACTCTGTAGCAGTGCTGCTGCGCTTGGCCTCGCCGATATATCGAACTACATTTTGGTAGATACTGCGATTGCTTTCTCGCATCATTAGCCGGCCTGTGCGCATTGCAACATTGGACATTTGCAGATAAGTGTAAGTAAGCCCGGCAATGGACGATCCGGCCAGCAGCAATACAAACACCGTTGTCAGCGCGATGTGTAAGTGTACTTCGCCGCGGGAAAACAGTTTGAAGTTGTGAAACACGGTTTTCATGGAATAAAAATCCCCCTTTCATCTTATCTGCAATTGAACATCAACTAGCTTATCATCAATTCCTTTTGATGTCTTCCTTGTCTTCAAATAGTATCTTGGGCTGACAACTATCCCAACGCTACCGTTGAACTCTCAAATTGAAAAAAGGCAGGGCAGAATCTAACATGGTTATTTTGCAATGAAGTGTCCGTCGCTCGAATAGTCAATAGAATTAATAACATCCGTATGCCCCTTTTGGGGAACAAGTTGAATTTGAGAGGTATCAGCTATGATAAGGGGGTGTGCAATAATGTACTAATACTGAAAAATATGAGGATAGTTCTGAAAGGTTGAAACTGCGTTCGCTCAAAGACATGTGGTAGGCATGGAAATCTGCCTTTGCGTAACATGTTGTAATTATTGTATATAGAATTTCGCATTCTTGCCCTTTTTATAGTCAAAAACAGCCTTGGCAGGTCAATTTTTACATATCACAGATTATTATCTCAGACTATTTGGGGCCAAGATCTAATCAGCTAAGACTCTAAGCGGTGCAGAAACGCGAGCTGGGCCGGCTGTTTCTTTGTAATCATCGGAAACTATTTTGTTATTGGAATCTACCAAGACTACGGTTGGTTTATATTGCAAAAGTTCGCTTTCACTATAGGCTGCAAAAGTAGCTATAATTACTAGATCATTGGGTCTGTTTTGGTGAGCCGCTGCACCGTTAATGCAAATTACACCGGAGCCTTTGGGGCCTTTAAGAGCATATGTCTCAATTCTTGTACCTTGAGTAATATTCCAAACATGAACATGCTCATGTTCCAGTATTCCGGCGGCATCAAGAAGGTCAGAGTCTATCGTTACGCTTCCTTCATAATCTAAATCGGCGTGTGTTACTCTCGCTCGGTGAATTTTTGATTTAAACATAGTTCTCAGCATCATTGCTCCTTAGGGTCAACCCTGAATTATCTTAAAGACAACTCCTGTGGTGACACAGTAAGTGGCTGCCCTCGGCGCTATATAGAACACATATTACCTGTTTTGCAAGGATACTGTTTTTTTTACATGAACCGGTTGGAGTATAAACTTACTTGGGATTATAAAAGATTATTGGTAATAATAAAACATGCTTAAACTCAAACTTACGAAAGGTATGACAAATGTATCAAACCCCAAACGCTTGTTTTTATTTGGCTTTGTTTATTACATTAATCACTGCTAATTGCGGTGAGAAATTTGTAGATGAGGGAACGGGCCAATTCGACACTGATACTCTCAATAACACAGATTCTTCCGGAGATACCGATACTGATTCTGACACTGATACAGACGCAGATACCGATGCCGATGCAGATGCAGATGCGGACGCAGATTCTGATACAGATACGGACACAGATTCAGATGCAGATACTGATTCAGACTCAGATGCTGATAATGATACGGATACTGATAATGATATTGACGCTGACACGGATGCTGACATGGATGCTGATACAGATGCAGATACGGATTCTGACACGGATGCTGACATGGATGCTGATACAGATGCAGATACGGATTCTGACACGGATTCTGACACCGATACTGATACGGACACAGACACAGATAGTGATGCGGACGGAGATGCCGATGAAGCGGTCGAGTTACGGGTGGAAGAAATTTTATCAACGCTAACACTCTCTGAAAAAATTGGACAAATGACACAGGGGCAATTTGAGGATGTCTCTACGGTTTCAATTAGAAATATGTGTTTGGGTTCAGTATTCAACGGCGGAGAGGAACCTGTTCATCCAAATACACCCCAAAACTGGGCTAATGCAATTGACACTCTTCAATATGCTGCTCTAGACGGTTGCGGAATACCGATTTTATACGGTATTGATGCAGTTCACGGAAACGCCAAGGTTATCGGTTCAACAGTATTTCCCCACGGAATCGGTCTCGGTGCGACCGGTGACCCTGAACTAGTCGCTAGAGTCGGACAAGCTACAGGAAGAGAGTGTAGAGGAGCGGGAATACACCTCACATTTACTCCCAGTGTTTCGGTAGCGAGAGATGAGCGATGGGGACGAACTTATGAGGGTTTGGGGGAAACTCCGGAGCTTAATGAGGAGTTGGGAGCAGCGTATATTCGTGGACTTCAGGGAATGGGAGATTTGTCCGACCCTGGTGCCGTTGCTGCTACAGCAAAACACTACTTGGGTGACGGAGGTACAACCGGAGGGGTCAACAATGGGATAAATGAGTTTGGAGATGAAACGATGAGAGCAATTCATCTCCCTCCTTATAAAGCTGCTGTAAAAAACAAAGTTGCTGCAATAATGCCTTCTTACCATCGATGGGAACGAAACGGAACGCTCTTTCCTATGACCACAGATTCCTATACTATGACCGAAATCTTGAAGCACGAGCTTGGATTTGACGGCTTCTGTCTTTCTGATTATGACGCAATTCCTCATGCATCAGGAAGTGCCTTCGCTTCATATAATGACGAAAATGTTGCAGCAGCAATCAATGCAGGTTTAGATATGGCTATGATTGCTGCGTCGGGGGGAATAGACAGTTATATAAGTGCAATAGAAAACGGCTATCAGAGCGGGCGTATTTCTCTAACTCGCATTGATGATGCAGTTAGAAGAATTCTTCGAATAAAGGTGAGAATGGGTTTGTTTGAAAATCCAACATCAAATCCGGATCTTCTAAACCAAATATGGTCTTCTGAGCACCAAGAATTAGCGCGAGAGGCAGTCGCAAAATCGCTTGTTTTACTCAAAAATGACAATAACGCCCTTCCTCTATCATCTTCTGAACCCGTTACAGTATCAGGTCCCTTTGCTGAAATGATGGGAGCTCAAGCCGGCGGCTGGACAGTTGGTTGGCAGGGAAGTGCAGACTATACAAATAACGAAATAAAAGGAGAAACAATTCTCGAAGGGATGCGACAAACAAGCAATAATGTTTTGTGGGATAGATCTGCATCTGATTTGGGTAATGTAAAAAAAGTTGTAGTGGTAATTGGAGAGTATCCCTATGCAGAAGGAAATGGAGATCACGGTGAGGGCGGCTCTTCTGTATATCTTCGTGACTGTAGCAACTACAATGTGCTAACCTCAGCCATAAACAGTAACGCTCAGGTTATTTTGGTAATCTTGTCCGGTCGCCCGATGATTATGGAAGAAAGTGTTATAAACGGTGTAGATGCAATCGTAGCTGCTTGGCTTCCCGGTTCCAGAGGTATCGGCGTTGCGGACGTTCTTTACGGTAATCGCAATTTTTCGGGAAAACTTCCTCATACCTGGCCCGCAAGTTATGACCAAATTCCAATAAACGTAAACAAGCATGCAGGTGAACCGGGATACGATGCAGAAGCTGTGACTCCTTTATATACATTAGGATACGGACTAACGTATTGATAAAAGCAATAAGTGTTTAACTAACACACAAAACGTACATTGATGTATCAAATTAGGCCTTAGGACAAGTTTCAATAATTGTCTTACAAGTCAATAGAACGCAGATTATAGGTCGTTTTCTGGACTATCTTAATCAATGGTTTCATTGTTGACGTTGCGAAACAGGTTGAAACAACTAATGACGAAAATAAATAGAAAAACTGTAAGAAAAAGTAGCAAATCAAAACTCACAAGTTACATAAGATCAGCTCAAACACTTTTTGCTGCCTTACTTATTGCTGTGCTGTCAGCATTCGGATTTATGAGATGTTTGGATGAACGACAATCATCTCCAATTGAACCTGTAGAGGATTTTAGAAACGTCAAAGTAAAACAAACGGATACCGGAAAAGGTATACCGATTGATCCCACTCTGCTAAATGAAGATAAATTACTTGATGAGGAACAAAAAGCTCAAAGCAAAAAAGCAGAGGTAAAGACACTTCCAAAGCAAGTCGAGAAGTCTTCTAAAGTTAAAAAAGATGATGAAACAAAGCAAGAATCTTCAGTTACAGATAAACCCGCTCCTATAGATCAAACATCCTTGAAAGATAAAACTCCTACAGCAGCAGAATCGACAGACAAGACGGAACCGATCTTAAAGGAAAAATCCATTGAAGAAAAGTTTCCATTATACGGAGCTGCATTTCAATTTCATACACAGTTTAGAGCGGAACCCAAAACTGATGCAAGAGTAATAGGATATGCGAGGAGAGGAGCCAAATTTCGCGTTAGCAAACGAATCTCCACAACAGACTGTAGAAACGGTTGGTACGAGATCTCTCCGGGCGGTCTTTTTGCTTGTGCCAATCAAGGAATTGTTGTCGGAGCAGAACCGGTAAGTTTTGCACCCTCGCCGCCTGCACCGTTTGTCGATAAACCGCTGCCGTATCGATATTCCTATATAACAGCTGACAATACACCGCAATATTGGCGGATACCAAATGAAGATGAGATAAAAGAAGTATCATCATTATTTGACAAGATGTCAGCGGTTGAAAAAAATGAAGAAAAAACTGCTGAGTCGATTATTGCTTCAATTCCGTTAGCGGATACCGACACTAGCGAAGAAAGTGAAGGGGAAATGGCAGAAATCCATGACCCACCCAAACAAGAAGATACCTCACCGGAGTTTCCTGCATATCTGCATATGAGAATGGCAAAGGGATATTATGTTAGTCTGGACGATGAAGCTGCACTAGTTACAAGCAAATATCGACGAACAGTTCGCGGAAGAGTAATTCCAAGTGATCGTCTGGCTTCTGTTTCGGCATCTGAATTTGAAGGCTTTTTGATCAGCGACCCCGCCATGCTGCCTCAAGTGATCGTTGTGGGAAGCGGAGTTTCTTTACTAAAACAAAAAACGCAAGACGGTCCTTTTCAAACAGCGCAAAAGGTTTCGCATCTGGATCGATTTGACTATTTGGGTGAAATAAAAAGGCAGGGAAAAACATACATTCAGGTCGGGGACGATTTGTTCTTGTCATCTAGAGTTGTGTCAATAATTCGACCTCAGGCTAAACCGAAAAATATAGGGCCGAAAGAAAGATGGATAGAAATCGATTTGTCTGACCAATCATTGATAGCTTATGAAGGAGAGCGTCCGGTGTTTGCTACCGTTATATCCAGCGGTCGAAAGGAGTATCCAACTCCGACTGGAGATTTTAGAATCTATGCCAAACATATAACAGTCACTATGGATGATACAGAAGCCGGTGCTGAATCATATTCTATTGAAGACGTACCATGGGTTCAGTATTTTAAAGACGGCTATGCATTACATGCAGCGTTTTGGCACGGGAGATTCGGACGTGTTCGGTCTCACGGTTGCATAAATCTTTCTCCCAAAGATGCTAAAAGACTGTTTACTTGGACAGGACCGGACCTTCCGTTTGGAGTTCACGGTCAATTTGCAACCATAAATAATCCCGGAACTAGAATATTGATTCATGAATAATCGGTTTGCTTATTCGATGCCATATTCTTTTAGTTTATTGTAGAGTGTTCTTAAGCCTATACCCAATTTATCAGCAGCTTTCTTTCTGTGACCGTCTGTTTCATCCAGAGCTTGTTTTATTGCTATTTTCTCCAGATCTCTTAAGGATGCACTTTGTTGACTGGTGACAGGAGAAGTTTTTTCATCTATTGACGAAGAAATACTAAGATTTTCATTAGTAATAAGATTTGTATCGCTGAGAATAACTGCGCGTTCCAGCATATTTCCAAGCTCTCTAACATTGCCGGGCCAGTTGTAGTTAAGTAAATCGTTTTCACTTTCTTTGGATAACGTCAATCCTGGACGGCTAAGACGTTTGGAAATATTTGTGAGCAAAAATTTTGCTAAAGGCAAAATGTCAGCTTTTCGTTCTCTTAGCGGAGGAATATTTACAGGAAAAACAGAAAGTCTATGAAATAGGTCTTCGCGAAAACGACCGTTTTGTATTTCGATAGCTAGGTTGCGATTTGTTGCTGCAATAATACGAACATCTACAGATATTGTGTTGTTTCCGCCCACCCTTTCAAATTTTTGTTCCTGAAGAACACGCAATAGCTTAGCTTGCATGGAAAGAGGAAGCTCTCCTACCTCATCTAAAAACAAAGTTCCTTTGTCAGCTTGCTCAAATCTTCCGATTCTTTGTTCAGAAGCTCCGGTGTATGCGCCTTTTTCGTGTCCGAACATTTCGCTTTCAACCAAAGTGTCTGAAACAGCAGCACAGTTTATTGCTACAAACGATGCATCAGACCTTGAACTAAGACGATGAATCATTTGGGCCGCAATTTCTTTTCCTGTCCCGCTCTCACCAAGTAAAAGAACCGCAGCATCTGTGGCCGCCACTTTAGAAATCAGTTGCAACACTGATTTCATTTTGGGATCTTCTGCAACCATATCGGCGAAAGGCTCATTGTTATCGTTATTCTTCTTAAGTTTTCGATCACTTAATGCGCGCGACGCTATTGTGCGAAGAGCATCGGGACTGCTAAGGGGTTTGGTTAGATAGTCGAAAGCGCCGATTTTCATAGCGGCCACAGCTGTTTCTACTGTTCCGTGTGCAGTTAATAAAATAACAGCCATATTAGGTGATATATTGCGAGCTTCTCTGAGCAATTCCATACCATCCATGTTAGGCATCATTAAATCGGTAATCATCAAATCAAAAACTTGTTTTTTAAGAATATATGCGGCTTCTCTTCCGTCACATGCTGTGTCAACTTCGTATCCCACTGATGTAAGTGTATTTCGAATAAAAGTTCGAACACTTTCTTTGTCATCTACTACAAGTATTCTAGCATGCATCTTTCACTTCCTCTGCATCAACAAATAATTGTTTGGGAAAATACATGGTAAACACTGCACCGCCGTTTGGATGATTATAGACTTCAACAGTACCCCCATGAGCAACAACAATTCTCTTTACCAATGCCAGTCCCAGGCCCGTTCCTTGGGCACGGCCGGTATAGAACGGCTGAAAAATGTGCTCAATATCCTGCTTCTCGATTCCTTCACCTCTGTCCCTTACACTTATTCGAAGCATATTATCATCAGTTTCAGCTCTCAAATCGATACGTGAGCCTTTGGGCGAAGCCTGATTTGCATTATTCAAAAGATTTACTAGTGCTTGTTCAGCTCTTGCGCGATCAATCATCCAGGTTTCGTTTTCAGGTGCAAAAATATCTACCGAATCTAAATTCGATAAAGCTGCTGCACTTTCTAGAAGATCATCGATGTATGTTTTGGTGATTGATACCTCTCCGGTGCGAACAAAATCCAATACTTGTTTTGTTAAACTTTCTAACAAGCCGGCTTCCTTTACTATGGTCAGAATTGTTGCATGTTCCGGATGATCTTTATCTACCTTTTCCAACAAAAGTTGAGCATGGCCTTTCAGTGCTGCAATTGGGTTTTGCAGCTCATGACCCAATATTGCCGACATACGTCCAAGAGCTTTGAGTCGCTCATCTCGCTCAAGACGAATAGCTTCTCTTTGGCTTTCTTCTTCTATAGCATGTCTGCGAGCGTCAGCTATTGACTTTTGTCGCAACACCCACAGTGCCCATCCCAATAAAGCAACTGCCGTCATGAGTTCTATTGCCAAAGCAATAAAGGCGCGAGATATGATTGAGCGGGCATTTTGAGAAACAGCTTCCACTGCGATAAACAATTCATTTTCAGGAGCATTTCTGTTTCCTTTTCTTCCAAACCGTTTTGGAATTGAAAACACTGCATGAACTACACCGCCGTCATATAATCTAAAAATAGGAAGACTGGTTCTATTAGAAACCCGCAGTTGATCTAAAAAAAGTGCATTAAAAGGCTTTTTATTATTGCCAATAGCATATGTGATTTCTCCTAAAGGAGTGAGAAGAGCAACTGCTTTAAGATCGCCTCCCTCTGAATCACTTATAAATCCGGAGATAGAATCCGATAACATGTCAGGGTTTCTAGACAGATCTCTTTTAAGACCATGCATCATTGCTGACACCTCAGCAAAAGCAGAGGTTTCAGCGTTTTTTTGTGCTTGTATATATCCTGAAATTCCAATTGCGATGAGAGCTGCCCCCATAACTGCAAAAGTTATAAATAAAGTAATATATGGCTTTTTATTTTCATTATTTTTTTCGTTGATACTAATCATTCATTTTCCCACAATAGCTAGTATTTCAGGGCTAATTTTGCGTTATTATCGTCAACTTCAAGATGTGCTTTCATGCCAAAAACAAAGGGAACATTGCGTAGACCGTGTGCGGCCGGATAGCCGAAGGCGGCCGGAATATTTAACAACATAGCAAATTCTTGTATTACATCTTGCGCATGGATATTATCGAGGTTTGGTGCGCAGTCTGTAAAATCTCCAAAGACAATACCTTTTATGCCGTCCAAAATGCCGGAGCGATGAAGTTGAGTAAGACATCTATCTAAACGATACGGCTTCTCTCCAACATCCTCTAAAAAGAGAATTGCTCCTCGTGCGAAATCTTTGGAAATAGTTCCTGTCATATGAGCCAGAACCGTAAGGTTTCCCCCAATAAACGGCCCTGCAACAATCCCAGGAAGAATCCCTTCAAGATTGTATTGTCTATAGGGTTTTCCTATTTGTTCGCTTTCTAATAGAGTTGTCAGCAAATCAAAATCTTCAGAACATACTTCGCTCAATCCGGAAACTGTAGGTCCGTGAATAGAACACAAACGGTAATTTGCATATAGATGTGTTAGCAAGGCTGTAATATCAGAGCTTCCGACTATCCATTTAGGTGAAGACAGCAATCTGTTGTAATCCAATCGATCTATTATTCTGGAACAACCGTATCCTCCCCTGGCTGCTATCACAGCACGTATTGAATCATCATCAAACGCCCTCTGCAATTGATTTGCACGATACTTATCACTTCCGGCTAAATATCCTTTATGCTGTGATTCTGAACTGTCTTCAACAAATATATTATAATGTTCTCGTAGCTTTTCAATTCCCTTTTCAAGAATATCAGTATTAGCCGGTGAAGAGGGTGATACAACTGCTATAGTATCTCCTCTTCTTAGGGGCGGAGGAAATGTTAACAACCAAGAAGGAAAATCAGTTTGAAACATATTCCAGCTATTTTGACATATTTCCGCAGGTTTCCAAAACACCAAGAATAAATTCTTCTATTAAAGCAGCTAGTTTTGGATCACGCCCAATTTTTTCTAGGTTTTTGGAAATGATTTTTTGTGCTCCCGGAGCAGAGGATAGCCGGTCCATGGCGGCAAACAATTCTCTGTCTACTATCGGTAACGCGACAACCTTTGATATTGCATCTCTAATAGCATCATCGCCTTTTTCAAAGGCCGCTGCCTCATATACAGCAGTAAGGCCGTTGCTTACCTCTGAATCATTGAGAAGAGGTGTGAATAACTGAATAATTTCTTTTTTGGTACGCTCGTGCTGAAGCACCTCAACAGCAAAGGATTGAAGAGCAGTGTTTAATGAATTGAGATTGGAAATATCCGTCATTAAACGCTCTATCTTTAAAGAAAGGTCTTTCTCACATCCCGATAACCAGTTATCAACCTTAACTGCGACAGCATCATTTCCGCTGGAAGCTGAAATATTCATGGCGAGATTGATGATAGCCGCCGTCACTCTAGGAGAAAGGCCCTCTTGTAACGCTAAAGCCGCCATTTGAGATTGTGCCTTCATCATGGGAGAAAAATCTTTTAGGAACTCGGCCATACGGGGATCTTTGAGTACATCATTTTTTAAATGCGCGGTTAACACTTCTACACCTACGCGTTGTGCATCAGCTCCCACCTTCTGTTTAAACTCATCAATTCCGCCTGCCTTAAGTGCTTTCCAACCCAAACTAATTTTCTTTGAAAAACCCGATGTAGCGTCGCTTTCGATTTTATCAAGTCGCGGTTTTATTGCGTTGTCTTTGAGTACTGAAGAGGTAAGCTCTTTGGCGCTTCTGTTTACCTCCGGGTCGGCCGCAAGTTTGTGGCCGAGTTCTTTTCCCATCTGAGTTCCTAGGCTTTTAACCTTTGCTCCAATATCTGAACTCAGCCAGGTCTTTATTCTTTCTTTTGCTTCCTCAACATTCTTGTCGTTAGCATTGTTCTGTTGCTGAGAGGTCTCGTTTGTGGAAACACTATCACCTTCTTTCGGCTGTTTCCCTCCGCATGACACGACAATAGTTAACAATATACCTATCAAGAAAAAACAATTTCTTTTCATGGTTCCCTCCTTAGACACATGACAACAGCATCTTCGCCGTTGTCAGAATAGTACTTTTTTCGAATTCCCAAAGGCTTAAATCCAAATTTACGATAAAGAGTTTGTGCATTGCGATTTGAAACGCGAACTTCTAATAAAATTTCTTCAACTTTCTTTTTGTGAGCTGTTTGAATTAAAGAATTAATCATTGCAGAAGCAATTCCTTTGTAGCGAAAACTAGGATGAACCGCAATGTTAAGCAGATGGATTTCCTCTGCGACAATCCAGTAGACAATAAAGCCGACCAAAATATCGTTTGAAATAGCAACATCCACTTGGGACCACGGCTTTTGGTTGATTTCTTCTAATATGGTCTCTTTTGTCCAAGGCGAAGAGAACGACAGCTCTTCGATCTCTACAATGAAATCAATATCAACTATAGATGCGTTTCGAATTACAATTGGTGTGTCTACATGAAAAGTGTAACAGGAAAACGCGTTTCTCATTATCTTAAAACCCTAAAATAGCTTGATAGTACAATTTCTGAAAGATGTTGTTTCAGTTCGTTGTTTGTCAGATCTCGACTTGTTATTCGACGGTGAACTCCCATATTGGCAGCAGAATTGGAATTGTCAATTTCAGATTTCCTTCTAGAAGGAGATTTTGAATTCTTCATTACTCTTGTTCCTGGTGTTTGATCTCTGAAAAAACGAATCTGATTTATTGCTAAAACAGCATTTTCTATCCATTTGTCCAGTGCTTCATGTTCCATACCGATTCTAGTAAGAAACTGATTCATTAATGAAACACCCCCAATTAAGGCAACAACTTCATTTTTAAGGTTCTTTTTATCTTCTTCAGAGGCACTTTCATGCAGTCTTCTAGCTTGAGCCGCAAGAAGCCTGATCAACAATGCTCTCTCTTTTGCTTCACGCCAAGCACTTTCTGAATGTTGTTGTAAGAAGTTTTCTTTTCTATCTCTTGCCGCAGATATTATCGCTGCTTCCAATTCTATGTCAGATAATAAAATAGGCTGTGCATCTGATTCTTCAGAAGCAGATCCGCCTACCAAAACGGATAAACCGTCGACTGTAATCAGGGCTTGATTTGCTAGGGCTTTGTCAGCAACCAGTATCGCAAAATGTGCGACAAGTAAGAAATATAAAAACTTACAGCCGTCTTTTTTATAGCGACACATTTATGTTTTTTACTCACATATAGTTGGGACGTTTATTTCCACGCCGTCCTTTTAGAAATTCAAGGAAAGCAACAGCAGTGGGCAATTCACGTGAAGGTATAAGATCTAACAAATCATGACCGACAGCGCGCAGATCCATTTGTCCTTCTCTCCAGCTTGGTTTAGATTCAGCTTCTCCCCGCTGTTTCTTTTCTTCGAATCGTTTATTGTGGTCATAGGCTTCATCCCATGGAGGAATATTGGCAGGCTCAATATGTTTTTTCTTTAGCCATTCTATCATGTGCGCATAGAGTTTAGAGGACCTTTTGGTAAACCATTTTTCACGCTCAACGGGATAGGCCATCAATACATCTTTGAAGCGTCTAAAAGCTCCCTTTCCGTCGATAGCAATATTCAATTTATCTTTTAGTGACGCATCCTCTACTATTTCTATAAACTCTTCCATCCAGCAATACTGCTCTCTAGATGAGATGGGGTCGATCAAAACATACTCTTCGTTCGTATCAGAGGATATTTCCTTTAATTTATCAGAACCGTCAAATACTCGAATTACATCACCGCTAAAAAGATTAAGATAACTCTTTAGCTCCGGAGAGTTATTTTCCAACGCACCCTCAAATTCAACCCAATCGATAGGTACCCTAACTGTTTCAATTGAGTTGTCTTCATTTTCTTGTTCTGCGGATTTTTCTTGTTCTGCGGATTCATGTAAGACGTTATCATTTTGGTCTTCATTATGGCCGGTCAAATAATCACTGTCATATGATCGACTGTCTTCGGCTTCTTCTTCAAACATATTTCTGTCCTGCGAATTCTCAAACGTCATCAGTGTCTCCTTCTTGTTTTGCCGGCAGTTCCAATACCTCCTGTTTCGCCCAAGGGATTAGAACCAATAGTTCAAAGTTTCGCATAAAGCGCGAAAAAATAATCTATTTCAATAATAGCCGTTTTAGCCCTAAGGCTCAAATTCCTTATGCTAATCAATTAGTCATTATATATACAGTTTTTGGAGTCAACAGCAAAACGTTATAATATGTGCTTTAAGGGTTTACCTGAATTGACATTGCAACATTGGAGGTTCAAAATGACGTTCATTTTAGGGATGACTGCTCGTTTTCAACGGCGGACTCCTCTGTTACATTTGGAATGATGTTGGAAAATGACATTCACATCTTTATTGCTAACTAACCAAAATGCAAAGAATTTTGCAATGATCGGCGCAGCAGGTTTTGTAGCATCAAGACATATTCAGGCAATATATGAAACAGGCAACAGACTTATTGCTGCCACAGATCCCCATGATTCAGTCGGAGTTTTGGACAAATATTTTGGAGATGTAAGATATTTTCCCGAAATTGAGCGATTTGATCGACATCTGGAGAAGCTCCGTCGTGCCGGAGAACAGTCCCGGGTTCACTATATAAGTATATGTTCACCTAACTATCTCCACGATGCTCATGTCCGTTTGGCTCTCAGATTGTCGGCCCATGCAATATGTGAGAAACCATTAGTCATAAAACCTTGGAACTTGAGTTATTTGGCGGAGCTTGAAAAAGAATCAGAAACAAGAATTTTCACAGTTTTACAGTTGAGAGTTCACGAAAAATTGATCTTACTGAAAAAACAACTTGAGCAAGAGCAGCCCAGGAAGAGGAGAAAGGTTCGTCTGACTTACATAACAGCCAGAGGTCCATGGTACGATGTTTCATGGAAAGGTATGCATGAGCGTTCAGGCGGTATTGTTATGAATATTGGTGTTCATTTTTTTGATTTGCTGATGTGGCTTTTCGGCTCTGCAGACAAGATAGAAGTTCACCTTATGGAAAATAGGAGAGCAGCAGGTTTTTTGGAATTAAAGTATGCAGATGTTGAATGGTTTTTGTCCGTAGATGCGCAAGACTTATCTCAAAAAGATTCGTCAGGTGATAAGAGAATGAGTAGAAAAATTGAGATAGATGGAGCTGAACTCGATTTTACTGAGGGTTTTCAAAACTTGCATACCAAAGTATATGAATCAATATTGTCCGGACACGGTTTTGGGATTGAAGATGCCGAACCGTCAATCGAGTTGGTTCATCGTATTGGGGAAGCAGCACTAACAAAACGCATCCCCGAATACCATATATCGGAGACAAACAATGAATAAGGATTCCAAGGTATATATCGCGGGTTATAGAGGAATGGTGGGAGCAGCTGTTCATCGCAAGCTATTAAATTATGGATTTGAGCGAGTAATAGGCAGCGATGTTGAAGATTTTGACTTAACCGATTTCTATAGCACTGATCGCTTTTTTGACAAAAATAAGCCTGAATATGTTGTTCTTGCAGCTGCCAAAGTAGGGGGAATAAAGGCTAACGATACCTATCCGGCAGATTTTATAAGAATAAACCTACAAATACAGACAAACATTATCGATGCGGCCTTTAGGCACAGAGTTAAGAAACTACTCTTTCTCGGTAGCTCGTGTATCTATCCAAAACTCTGCCCCCAGCCGATGAAAGAAGAATATCTGTTATCGGGTAAACTGGAACCCACAAACGATGCTTACGCAATAGCGAAAATTGCCGGCATTGTTATGTGTAAAAGCTATAACATACAGCACAATACCAATTTTGTTGCAGCAATGCCGACAAATCTATACGGACCGGGAGATAACTTTGATTTGCACTCAAGTCATGTGCTTCCGGCTATGATTAGGAAATTTCACGATGCAAAAACAGCAGGTGCAAGATCTGTAGAGCTTTGGGGAACAGGAACCCCTAAAAGAGAGTTTCTATATGTGGACGATTTAGCAGAGGCGTTGGTTTTTATGTTAAAAGACTTTAATGCAACAAAAAATAAAGCTGCAGAAAGCATGTTCGTAAACGTAGGCACGGGACGGGATATAACAATAAAAGAAACGGCCGACTTGGTAAAAGAAACTGTCGGTTATGATGGTGACATTATTTGGAATACCGAAATGCCCGACGGAACACCGCAAAAGCTTCTTGATGTAAGTCGCTTGAGCGAATTGGGCTGGCAGGCTAAAACCTCGTTAAAGGAAGGAATATCTTTGTCTTACAGATGGTATCTGAAACACCTGCAACATAATTCTCTCGGTTAGTTTTTATCTCAAAATACACAAGAACCTTTCATCCACAAGATCCTTTCATCCCTAATGAGGTTTAAAGACAAATAGAAAAGACTAGACTTGTTTATAATTGCTTAAGAATTGAGTAAGTTGTCCGAATTTAAAAGCAGAACGGGTGATGCAATGCGCGATCGGCATAGCAATATGTGCACCTGTAGCACTGTTCGTTGAGTTTTACTAAGCGCAAACGGTCTCTTTAAGGTGTATTTGCACATGGACGACAAACAATCCAATAAGTTTGCTCTTTCAATGACCCCAAAAAGCAACAAATATCTTGTCCTGACGGCAGCGGCGGTCATTAGCATTTTTGCGTGTTGGTTGTCGATTAGAAAAGCTGATATGGATTTGCGTATTCAACTTATTCAACAGACTAATATAACAGCGCAGATTATTGATACTGAACAAATTAAACTCTTAAGCGCAACCGCAGCTGATCTCAACAACCCAAATTATATCAAATTGAAAACGCAGCTGGCAGGTATAAAAAAAACCTCTGAAGGCGTAAGATTTGTCTATCTTATGGGTCGAAAAACAGACGGTACTTTTTTCTTTTTTGCTGACAGTGAACCAGCAGGTTCACAAGATGAATCGCCGCCGGGTCAAAAATATGAAGAGTATTCATCGGAGTTGGTAAAAGCTTTTGAAAACAAAATTGCTTTTGTCGAAGGACCTTCTGATGATCGATGGGGAACTTGGGTTTCAGCGTTTGTGCCTCTAGTTGAAAAAAATACCGGAAAACAAATAGCCTTTATAGGTATGGATATAGAAGCAGGTGATTGGAAGCTAAGGGTTGCTTCAAAGGGAGCTTTTTTTGTAGGGGTAATACTCTTCCTACTTATCATAGTTGTTACTGTTACTTTTTCAAAATCAACTGGCGATGAATTTGCCAAACCTATTTTGCGACGACTTCTATTTCCTTTTGGGGCTGTATTAATTTCCATAATTACCGTATTCGGATTTGTATTAACTTTTCAGAGGACTGACTATTTGCGTAAATCATGCAATGCCTTTTTTCAAGAAGTCACTAATACGTTTTACATGATGCAGTTTGAACATTCCGAAAAACTTCAAGCGCTAACAGAAAGCATTATTGGAAACAGTTCTCTGTCCAATTCTCTCAAAACCAAAGATAGAGATTTGCTCTATCAGTCTTTTGGTTTGCTCTTTAGCAATCTGAAAGAAAGATACGCAATAGACTATATGCATTTATTGGACTCTGATCGATTTTCTTTATTACGTTTTCATTCGCCTGAAAAGTTTGGGGACAGAATATCCAGTTTTGTTATCGGAGAGGCCGAAAGAAAAAAAGAAACTGTTTCTGGGTTAGAATGTGACCCGGCAGGAAATTTGGTTCTTCGTTCGGTTAGTCCTATATTTGACAGAAAAGAGTGTGTCGGCTATTTGGAACTGGGAATAGACCTCAGACATCTTCTGAAAAAAATTCATGACAAGCAAAATGTTCAACTGGCACTTCTTCTTAGAAAAAATGTTCTCAACGAGGAAATAATAAAATCAAATCCTGCTTTATTTGGAAAGCCGCTCGAATGGCAACGGTTTCCGCATGATGTGTTGGTATATTCAACCGTTAAGGTTTTTCCGAAAAAGCTAAATCAACTAATAGTTGATTCTCAGCATTCTTACAAGAATACCCAGTTTGATGTTTTTATCGACAAAACATATTGGAAGATTCATTTTGAACCTATTTACGACGTCTCGGAAAATCAAGTTGGAAGCGTTGTCTTGATGAGAGAGACAACAGACATTCGAGACTCCTATTTACATTTTATAACGGCAGCGGCTACGATCGCTCTGGCCTTGGTATTTGGTATACTCGTTTTTCTTTATGTTCTATTAAAACGTGTTGATGCCGGTATTCTGTTAAAGCAAAAAGCTTTAGTGCTTAGTGAGAAAAACTATCGAGCACTAATAGACGGTTTGCCGGATATCGTTATGCGTTTTGATTCCAATGGCAGGCATTTATTTGTTTCCATAAATGTTGTAAGCGTTGTTGACCTCACTCCGGAGCAGTTTCTAGGAAAAACGCATCGAGAACTGGGTTTTGAAGAAGCTCAATGTGATTTTTTTGAAAAGTCCATCAATAACGTATTTGAAAGCGGTGAACCATTTGAATCTGAGTTTGAATTTGTAGGCAAAAAAGGAAATACAATTTTTAATTGGAGACTCATACCCGAAAAAGATGAACAGTCGATTGTTTGTTCAGTACTTTCTTTGAGTAGAGACGTAACTGCACATCGTAAGGCGGAAAAGGACTATCATGTTCTGTTTAGAGAAATGCTGGACGGTTTTGCTCTTCATGAGTTGATCTGCGATGATAAAGGAAATCCCATAGATTATCGCTTTTTGGCAGTTAATCCGGCTTTTGAAAAAATGACAGGTTTTAAGGCAATGAATGCTTTAAATAAGACAGTAAAGGAAATATTGCCGGATATTGATGAAAATTGGATTAATACATACGGAAAGGTTGCGTTGTCAGGAGAGCCTGTACAATTTGAAAAATTTTCAGAACAAATAGGTAAATTTTTCTTTATCACTGCTTTTAGGCCTGCTTACGGACAGTTTGCAACAATTTTTACGGACATTACTGTCCGAAAAAAAGCTGAGGATGAGCTTCGACAAATGAATGAAGCATTGGAAAGACAGACAGCTATCGCCAATGATATGGCAGCGGCAGCTACTGCAGCGGACATCGCTAAAAGCGATTTTTTAGCCAATATGAGTCATGAAATAAGAACACCTATGAACGGAGTTATCGGAATGGCGGGTCTTTTGCTTGAGACCGAGCTTAACGATGAACAACGGCGTTATGCAGAAATAGTTAGAAATTGCGGAGATAATCTGTTGACCCTTATTAATGATATTTTAGATTACTCCAAAATTGAAGCAGGCAAATTGGAATTAGAAAATTTGGATTTTGACCTAATAAGTCTGCTGGATGATTTTGTTGCGACGTTAGCTTTGCGAGCACATGACAAAAGCCTTGAATTGCTGTGTTCTGTAGATGAGGATGTTCCTAATTATCTATGCGGAGACCCGGGTCGCTTACGTCAGATTTTGTCAAATCTTGCCGGCAATGCAATTAAGTTTACAGAAAAAGGTGAGGTGGCAATCAAGGTTTTCAAAGAATCTTCTTTAGAAGATTCGGTTAGGTTGCGCTTTGAGGTGTGTGATACAGGTATTGGAATACCTTCTGACAAGATAAAAAAATTATTTAAAAAATTTGTGCAGGCTGATGCGTCAACTACTCGCCGATTCGGAGGAACAGGTTTGGGGCTGGCAATTTCCAGGCAGTTGTCTGAACAAATGGGCGGTGAAACAGGTGTCGAAAGCAAAGAACATGAAGGTTCCAAGTTTTGGTTTACTGTTCAATTTCGATTGTCTGCTCTTAAAAGAAGTGTTTACCCGCCTTTGTTAGAAAGTCTAACCGACACCAAAGTGTTAATTGTAGATGATAATTTGACCGGTTTGGAGATCATGAGCACTTACATGCGTGCCTGGGGAATGCGACCCTTTAAAGCCAATAGCGGTCCTGAAGCTTTACAATTGCTTTACAACGCTCTGTCGGAAAATGATCCGTTTCAGATGGCAGTAATAGATATGAAAATGCCGGGTATGGACGGAGGCACTCTTGGAAAGATAATTAAATCGGACTCTCGTTTAGCAAATATACAAACGGTTTTGCTTACATCAATGGGACAAAGAGGTGATGCAAAACGATTTGTGGAACTTGGTTTTTCCGGATACCTAAGTAAACCTGTACGCCACGGAGAGTTAAAAGGTGTTTTATCTGCGGTTATGAGTGAAACTTCGCAAGATACATCAATAAAAAATACAATTACAACTCGCCATTCTATAAGAGAAAAGCTGTATAGTTTTGAAGAAGTTGAAGCCTGTATTCTGTTGGCAGAAGATAATCCTACTAATCAACAAGTAGCTGTCGGCATTTTGGAGAAAATGGGTGTAAAAGCTGACACTGCAGACAACGGACAGGAAGTCTTAGAGGCACTCATGTCAAAAAACTATGATTTAATACTAATGGATTGCCAAATGCCGATAATGGACGGTTATGAGGCAACGCAAGAAATAAGAAAACTAAAGCTTTTGGGCAATAAATGTAGAATACCAATCATAGCCATGACAGCCAACGCTATGCAGGGGGATAGAGAAAAATGTCTTGAAGCAGGAATGAATGACTATCTTGCCAAACCGATAATGCCGAATGATTTGGCAAAAATGCTTAAAAAATGGCTTGTACAAGAAAAATCAAAAAATTAGTTTGTGATTCTTGAAAACAAAATAGCATTGTTGACAAAAAGTAAAGATTTCTCATTTCGATGATACAGCTAGGACATCACAGTCTTTATAATTTTTGCGATTATTACATAAAGGCCGAAGAAATTTAGGTGTGTGTGCTTAAGTTGATAATAAAATAGTCGTTGATATGTGTTGATAGATTTTATGTTCGACGAGACCAATTTTAGGGAATTTGCAATGCGCACAACCGATGTCGGCACTTCAAATGAAAACGCAAACTATACAAACGATGATAGTGATATTGAGCCATGCAAGAAAGAATTGTGCCGACTGTTTATGGCGGTTGAGCAAAGTCCGGTAAGCATTGTAATGACCGATATTGACGGCACTATTGAGTACGTCAACAAGGCTTTTATCGATATTACCGGTTATTCTCCGGGTGAAGTATTGGGACAAAACCCTAAAATATTACAATCCAAATTGACACCCAAAGAGCGATTTGATCAGCTGTGGTCCGCTATAACTCAAGGAAATCGATGGAAGGGCGAATTAGTAAATAAAAAAAAGAGCGGAGAAGTCTATTGGGAATCAGCTGAAATCTCTCCTATTAAAAACAAGAACGGTACAATAACCGGATTTGTAGGCATAAAAGAAGATATAACCTCCAAAAGAAAAACTGAAACGGCTCTCCGCCAGGCAAGGGATATAGTTGAAAATGTTGAAATAGGTCTTCATATATATCATTTGGAAGACCCAAGTGACGACCGAACTCTTAGAATGGTCTATGCCAATCCCGCTTCTGAAAAATTGAGCCGTTACAAAGTCGCTGATATAGTAGGAAAAACTTTGGACGAAAGCTTTCCTGCTTTACGAGAAATGAATGTGCCTCAAAGGTATGCGAAAGTGGCGCTCACAAAGGAGATCTGTCTTTTTGAAGATATTCATCATTATGATGACAGTTCAGATTTTGAGGTTTTTACTGTTAAAGCGTTTCCTTTGCCGAATAGTCATGTGGGGGTTTCTTTTGACAATATTACAGAACGCAAGAAAGCTGAAATTGTCTTAACGGAAAGTCATCGTCATCTGGGCGAAGCAATCAAAAAGGCTAATGAGATGGCTTTGCGAGCTGAGGCGGCTTCGGAAGCGAAAAGTTCGTTTCTAGCCAATATGAGTCATGAAATTCGAACTCCCATGAACGGAGTAATGGGAATGATTGGACTGCTGCTGGATACCGAGTTAACAGAAGAACAAAACAGATACGCCGAAATTGTTCGAAGTTGTGCGGAATCGTTGCTGGCGGTATTAAATGACATATTAGACTTTTCAAAAATAGAAGCAAACCGTGTCGACCTTGAAATCCTAGATTTTGACCTGGCAAGCCTTATTGATGATGCAGCGGCACTCATGTCCGCTAAAGCTAATGAAAAAGAAATTGAATTTCTCAGCTACATTTATCCGGATGTACCTACTTTGGTGCGCGGAGACCCTGGGCGTTTGCGACAAGTGTTGACCAATCTGATAGGAAATGCTGTCAAATTCACACATTCTGGAGAAATAGCAGTAAGAGTATCTTTGGAAGAGGTTGTAGGAAACAATTTGATCTTGCGTTTTTCTATTCGGGATACCGGAATAGGTATTCCTGCCGACAAACTGGATGCTGTATTTGACAAATTCAGTCAGGCAAATACCTCCACTACAAAAAATTATGGCGGAACGGGTTTGGGACTTGCGATATCTAAGCAGATTGTTGAGTTAATGGGCGGGAAAATTGGTGTTAATAGTGTTGAAGACAGAGGTTCAGAATTTTGGTTTACAGTGCACCTTGAAATACAAGATAATATAGAAACAAATGACATATTGGTAGCCGCCAATCTTCAAGGCGTGCGAATATTGGTAGTTGATGACAGCGCTTCAAGTCGAGAGATTTTCTCTTCTCAATTATATTCTTGGGCGATGAGGCCGCAAGAAGCATCAAGCGGTGCTGAGGCTCTTGCTGCTTTGTATCGAGGTGTTGAAGAGAAGGATCCGTTTAAGTTGGTATTGATAGATATGAATATACCGGGCATGGACGGAGAATCCCTTGGACGAGCAATACAGGCAGATTCTAAATTGGCGGATACACTCCTGGTAATTCTTGCTACTGTAGGAAAACGAGGGGATGCTGCATATTTTGAAAGGGCCGGTTTTTCAGCCTATATTTCTAAACCTATTAGGCATGAAGAACTTAAAGATATTCTATCTATGACTATTGCTGCCGGAAAATCCCAAAATGCCGGTCAAATCATTACCAGACACTTCGCACGCGAAAGTCTTTTAATTTTTGAACCGAGAAAGGCCAGAATTCTAGTTGTTGAGGATAATATTTCAAATCAACAAGTAGCTTTGGGTATTTTAAAGAAACTCGGATTTCGGGCGGATGTTGCTGCAAACGGGACGGAGGCATTGCATTCTCTAGAAACGGTTCCATATGACTTAGTATTGATGGATGTACAAATGCCGGAAATGGACGGATATGATACTGCACGATTGATTAGAACTTCTGATTCTATTTTGTCCGATTCTGCTTTACCAATAATTGCAATGACAGCTCATGCTCTGCCGTCGGACCGCAAAGCATGTCTTGATGCGGGAATGAACGACTATATTACAAAGCCGATTATTCCCAAACAATTGGCTGCAATTCTTGATAAATGGATTCCTGAGAATAACTTCAGTAAAATTTCAAATGCAGCCGTTTTGCCTATACCGCCAAAACCGACTTCCGTTCCGGTTGTTGATACTGTGATCTGGGATAGAGAAGGAATGATGATGCGTATGATGAACGATGCCGACTTGGTCAAGACAGTGATAAAGCTTTTTTTAAGAGATGTTCCTACAAAAATTAGCCAAATACGCGAACAACTGGAAAAGGCAGATTTTGAGAGTATGCGACATCCTGCACACTCGTTGAAAGGAGCAGCCGCCAATGTCGGAGGAGAAGCAATGAGAATTGCCGCGATGAGAATAGAAAAAATGCCTGACAAGCAATCAACAGAAATCGTAACTGAGCTTGTTGACAATTTGGAAGGTGAGTTCTGGAAATTGCGGCGGATTATGCTAAGAGATATCGTGCTGGAAAATGACGGAGGCATTCAATGAAGACACTAATAGTAGAAGATGATTTGACTGGAAGGCTGCTGCTTCAGGAAATACTAAAAGGACTGGGCCCCTGTCATGTAGCTATAAACGGAGTTGAGGCAATTGAGGCAGTACGCATATCCTTAGATGCAAAAGAGCCTTACGACCTTATCTGTCTAGATATCATGATGCCGGAAATGGACGGGCAACAGGCTCTTTTAGGTATTAGAAATTTGGAGGAAGAGCGAGGAATTTTATCTTCAAAAGGTGCAAAAATCATAATGACCACAGCTTTATCTGATGGAAAGAATATTATCGTAGCATGGAAGGGATTATGTGATGCATATCTGGTGAAACCAATCGACAAAAACGCGCTGCTCGGAGAGCTGCACAAATTGGGTCTTATTCGCCGTTAATCTGCATTGAGCTGTAAGACTGACAAGCTAGAGAAGCAAAATTGTGTGTCTGCTCAAGCTCTTCATTATCAAATAAAGGGTCTTCTAAAATGTTGGTAGCATATCATTCCGTCACAATTTTATGATATTTTGTAAGGTCAAAGCACCAAATCGCCAAAGCGCCAATTACGGTCCGCTACGCACGCACCGCGCATGATGCGCATATGGCTTGGAGTCGTAGCCCACGTCGCCAACATTGAGATGTACGTACCACGCGCGGTCTTTAATACCGGCGTGGGACGACGATGACCAATAGTAGTCACTCTCCGTGGCCGGAAATACAGTGATATCTATGGCCGGATCAAACATACGGCTGTCAGTAATGGCTTCCAGTTCTTTAATGCTCGGCAGGCGCCAGTCATCGTAACCGCCCCAGAATAGACTTTCGCAGTATGCCAGTGCGTTTGGCCAGTCTGAGGTCACTGCGGTTCCCGCAGAACAGTCATTTCCTGACAACCCGGCCGTACACCCCTGCCATTGGAGATTGGTAAGGTTGTCAACGACTATGCGATCTTCCGAAAGCATCAAAGCGTCAAAGCGTCGATGTTCCATCGGCCCGCCACGCACACAACGAGCATAAACCGAAGTAGAATTTGTTTTGAGGCCGTTGTGCACGATGCCATAACGGAAATTCACAACCCATGCCTGGCTTTCCATATTGGATCGAGACGACGACGACCAAAATTCGTCTATCGCCGTGGAAGGAAACGTTACGATATCGATAGATGGATTATACTGAGAATAGTCCACAATGGAAACAAGTTCATATTTATCGGGCAGGTGCCAGTCGTCGTGACCGCTCCAAGAAAGATTGTCGCAGTAAGCCAAGGCCTCAGCCCAGGTTTGAAACACTGCTTCTCCCACGGTGCAATCATTCCCTGACAATCCGGCAGCGCAGCCTTGCCATATTAGACCGGATACGTTGTCTGTGACCGTCGGTTCATCCGACACAGTAACCGTGTCTCTTGTAAACCGCATCGACGCATCGTGGTTTATGTCCCATCCGAACTGTGCGTCCTGGCCGTAGAACGCTTCTCCCGATGACGGGCAAGGCATCTCCATTGTATCGTTGTAGCACAGTCGCAGGCCGGTATCCGGCATCGGAAAGTGCGGTCCCGGAACGTTGCACGTGGCATCTCCGCAACCCGGAGATATGCAGACCTCGTT
>CAYWLQ010000068.1:0-27789 GCA_964458775.1 uncultured Myxococcales bacterium
AAGCAGATAACGCGCCATTTTTGACTCGTTCATTTTTTCATACTCCTTTTAAAATATCCAACCGTTTATCGGTGTTAAGTTATAACACCGTTTTGGCACATATGAAAATTTTTTCAGATCATATCAAACAGATAATCCTTTACGAGACCATATATCATTTGTGTGATATGCTGTTACGGTATGACAAATGGTAATACCGTACAGTCATTTTTAATAGATATTATATTGGCTATTTTAATAGCAACGGCTTTCGTTTGCAGCGGATGCAACGGAGGAACTGACTCTAAAAGAAAGGCTCTAAAAGTGCCGGATAATCGCTATCGGGCAGTATGGTTATACTCACCATACGAATTAGATAATCTCACTATTATCTCAGAACTAAAAAAAGAAGCTATTAACCTTGTTTTTTGCAGCACAGCAACAGTCTATCTTTCAGGAGACAGCGACTTCAGAAAAGACTATCGAGACAAACTGATCGAGCTATCCAAGCTGTGCAAGGAAGAAGGTATTTCTTTTCACGCTATGGTCATGCAGGGCTTTGATTATGGAAAAACAGAAAACCACGAAGCTGCGCTTCAAGAGTTAAATCAGTTACTGGATTTCTATGAATCACATGATTTTCTTTTTGACGGAGTGCATATCGATATCGAACCGCATGCTTTAGATGAATGGAAAGCTGCGGATGATTTTAATGACGGAGTTCGCGAAAATCTTGCTTCCGAATATCTAGATCTTATTGAAAAAATAAGTACGCAAATCAATATCAGGCATCCCAAACTTATTTTCAGCGCAGCTTCTGCATGGTGGTTTGATTTAAAATTCAGACAGGGTGTTTTACCTTCAGGAGATATTACCTTATTAATCGACCTGCTGGATCTAAATGTAATAATGGCATACAGCGAAGATGTAACCTTGGTACAACAAGCTGCTTACAGTATTGAGAAAATCGACACTATTGTCGGAATTAATGTTTCCAATTACAAATCGCGAAAAGCACTGCAAAAAGATCTTGATGCCCTTGAGAATGAATTCATGGACAGCGAATTCTATCAAGGAGTATCCTATTATAAATATGATACTCTTATTAAACTGTAATGTACTCATCCACAGAGAAATGTGTTAGATCAATTATATGAATAAAGTATATTTTATAGAAGCGTCAGCTACAGAATCAGGGGAAAGCTTAGAAAAAAAGACAACTGCACTGTTTGAAAAAGCAGGTTTGCAACAAGTTTTTAGACCCAAAGAAATCGTTGCACTGAAACTTCATGTTGGAGAGCCCGGAACAAAAACGTTTGTTAAGCCTTCCATTGCAGCCGCTCTGGTTGAATGTATAAAAAAGACAGGAGCAAGACCCTTTTTAACTGATACTGCTGTTCTGTATTCAAGTCCTCGCGCTACCGGGGTGGGTCATGTTCAGGTTGCGGAACAACACGGTTTTACATTGTCCGCTGTCGGCGCTCCCTTCATTCCCGCAGATGGAATTCTGGGCAAAGATGATGTTATGATTCCGATATACGGAAAGCATTTTGAGGAAGTTGCCGTTGCCGCAGCAATAGCACAATCAAGAAGCATGCTGGTATTGAGTCATGCTACAGGACATTTGGGAACCGGCTTCGGTGCAGCTATCAAGAATCTAGGTATGGGCTGCAGCTCAAGAAAAGCCAAACTCAGTCAGCATCACGGCCAAGCCCCGAACATAAATGCCAAAGCATGTACCGCATGCGGAACCTGCGCTGCGAGCTGTCCCTCTGATGCAATTACTGTTAATTCTTTTGCAGTAATAGATAAAGAGTTATGCATAGGCTGCGGCGAATGCATCGCAGTATGTTGCGAAGACGCTGTTACCTTTGATTGGGATGTTATGGGACGAGAGTTGGAAGAACGAATTGTAGAACACGCACTGGGTACTGTTCGAGCCTTATCCGGAAGAGTAGTTTATGTTACAGCAGCTATGGATATAACAAAGGATTGTGACTGTATCGGTCTCGATCAACCCCCTCTTCTTTCGGACATCGGAATTCTCGCATCTGTCAATCCTACTGCGTTGGATAAAGCAGTATACGATCTTATTAAGGAACGCGCAGGACAAACCCTGGAATCCATGTCATATCCCAAACTCGACGGATCCTTTCAAATGATCTATGCCGAAAGCGTCGGTTTGGGTTCGTCGTCATATGAACTTATAAAGATAGTCACGTGAAACAACGATGCACCTAGTTAAAATACGTAGCATGATTTTGTTGCTGACAGCGTTTCTGTCGTTGCCTGTTTCAAGTTGTTATAAGAGTCTCTTTTCTCAAGACAATCAATCCGAAGAAGAACAAACCGATTCGATTTCTGCATCCTCTGACGATAATTCAGAACATCAACATAATACCGACAATGATGAGTTACCATCCGACATGCCTTCAAGCTCTGATAGTATCGAAAATGATTCTCCTGATGACAATACCGATAGTATAAAATTAGAGCTTCTCGGACCGCCTATGGTTTATGCTCCTACTGAAACATCTTTTAGGGTAAATGCAGTGCTTAAAGTCGGAGATACTCTTAATTTAAAGCTCTTTTATCGTCCTGATGATGTTAACCGGGAGTGGCTAAAAACTGACAGTTCATCTTCAGATGAAGATGTAGTCAATTGGTCAATAAACGGATTAGCTCCGGGAAATACTTACCGATATATTATTACAGATAAAAAGCTCCCCGGTGCCGGTGCAGATTTATTTGAGGGTATCGCAAAAACTGCGCCTACTTCGATGGACGATAGTTTTTCGTTTGCTCTGATTAGCGATGCACATATTCCTGCAATGAATCTACCCGACAACTCAATGGATTTTTCGTCAGCAACACTAAGACAAGTGGGAAAAGATCTTTCAGTTGACCCTCCTGATTTTATTGTACATCTGGGAGACCAAATTGATTTTCATCATCTCGGTTTTAACGTACCCGCTCCGTCAGTTGAATATACAAAAGAAGGATATCTTAACTACAGACGACTTCTTGGAAATGTTATAAGTAAATCAGCCAATTTTAACGTAATCGGCAACTGGAATGGTGAGAACGGTTCATTTACCGAAGAACAAATATTTCGCTCCTCATCTCAAAGGCAAAAATACATGCCCGGCCCCAAATCAAACACCTATTCGGAAGGAGGAAGTGTTAACGAGGACTATTATGCTTTTACATGGGGTAACGCTCTTTTTATAGTGCTTAATATTATGACTTATACTCCTACTCGTCACGAACTCGGTGTCTTTCCCGGTGTACCGGATGATTGGACTCTAGGAAAAGAACAGTTCGCATGGTTTGAAAAAACCTTATCAGAAGCTTATTCTAAATGGCGAATTGTTTTTATTCATCATGTTGCAGGAGGAAATGCGGGGGACTTCAATAATGCTGCCTATGGAAGAGGCGGCGGCCGTGCAGCATATGTCGGAGAGCAGGCGCGTATTCATGAACTAATGCGGAGACATGAGGTTAAAATATTATTTTACGGACACGATCATGTATTTACCGATATGGTAGTAGATGGGATTCACTATACTCTACCGGGAAGCGCCGGTGCACCATGGAAATTTGACAGCTCTATAACAAGTTATCCGGAAGGCACCTATTATCAGGACTCCGGACACGGAAGAGTAGAGGTCTTTTCTAACCGGATATTGGTGTCTTTTCTTGGTCTCGGCAATACAGAGCTTCACCGCTTTACAGTTTATCCATAATTTTTAGAATGTCCGGTGGTAGTCTTCAAAAATTGCATGGATTATCTAAACAGAAACATTGATGTTTTTTGATTTTAAATATTGCTTTAGCTCCGAAATTGAAATGATTTTAAAGTGAAATACCGAAGCAGCCAACAGAATAGAAGCTCCGGATTTGGCTGCATCATAGAAATGCTCTAAGGTTCCGGCTCCTCCGGAGGCAACTATTTCAGCAGAAGTAGCATCTTTAATCCGGCGAATAAGCGGCAAATCATAACCGGTTTTTACGCCGTCTGTGGATTTGCTTGTGGGAAGTATTGTTGTTACACCATACCCGTCAATGCGCTTTGCCCACTCTATTGCATCCGTCCCAGTGGCTGTGCGCCCTCCGTCAATCCAAACTTCGTATCCCGAAGGCATGCCTGGATTAAGAGCAGCATCTATAGCAACGGTAACTTTTTCAGCAGAAAGCTCGGCAATAATTTCTTTGATTAGATTGGGATTGCGAAAAACCGCACTGCTTGTGGAAATTTTACTTGCTCCGGCTTCTATTACTGCAACAGCAGAAGAGACATTTGAAATTCCTCCTCCTACGGTAAAAGGTATTGTCGTAACTTCAGCCGTTCTTCTAACTATTTCAAGAAGAGTAGGTCTGTTCTCCACAGTGGCAGTAATATCCAACATAGCAAGCTCGTCGGCACCGGCTTCACAATAAGCGCGAGCACATTCCACAGGATCTCCGGCATCTCTGATATCAACAAACTGAACACCCTTGACCACCCGACCGGCTTGCATATCCAAACACGGCATAATTCGAATGTAATTATCCATCTTTTTCTCCTTGCTAAGTAAAATTTAGCGTTTTGCCACGCTATTTTTTGAAGAACGATTTATTATTGTAACCGGACAGATAATGCTTGAGAATCTAAAAATAAGGCTGTGTTAAATTTCGTGATGAGTTCGTCGTTTTAAGAACGATTTAAGTTTATTGACAGCAAACTCTTAAAGGGGAAAAATATTTGCACAATCCTATGTTGAATACTCTAAAAACGCAGGTCCTTTTGTTGCACTGCTTTGTGTTCGGTTGTACAACCGATATATATTTGGGCTTGCGCTATCAAGATTCCGTTTCAGTAATTGATAGTGAATCATCAACAGACTCCAAGCAAACTGATATAGATACCGGGCCTGCCGAGCCGGAACTTCTAGATCTCGTGGGAGATCTAGAGGTATCGGACCCTACAATTATTCAATATAATGAAACCTATATTATTTTTCATACCGGCCCCGGAATATCGGTTAAACGCTCAGACAATCTATTAACGTGGCATTCTGTCGACGATATTTTTGCAACCCTTCCGAATTGGATTACCGCAGATTACCCGGACACTAAAGCATTGTGGAGTCCGGACATTTCTTTTCACAATGATACGTATTTTCTTTATTATAGTATTTCTACATTCGGTAGCAATGTATCCTGTGTAGGCCTTGCAGTAAGTGACAATTTAAATGAAGGTACCGTCTGGAATGATCAGGGCCCAGTCGTATGCACAAACAGCGATGACAACTGGAATGCCATCGACCCGAATTATATTTTGGATGAAAACAAAGAGCCATGGCTTGTACTTGGAAGTTATTGGACAGGAATAAAAGCTATACGACTCAACAGCAACGGGATGCGAGAAGATGATGAAATTTATGATATTTCATCCAGAATTTCTGAGCCGGATACAACTGCACCTGTAATAATAAATCGAAACGGCATTTTTTATCATTTCGTTTCCTTTGATAAGTGTTGTCAGGGTATTGACAGCACCACCAACCTCAGAGTCGGACGCTCTGAAACCCTTCTCGGACCCTATTTTGATTATGATGGAGTTGCCATGTTAGAAGGCGGAGGAACTCTTATTCTTGAGAGTAACGAACGATGGAAAGGTCCAGGACACAATGCAATTCTAGAAGTTGACGGTAATTACTACAATGTTTATCATGCCCACGACGCCGAAAACGACGGAATTATTACTCTTAGGATTTCTACCATTGTTTGGGATGACAACGGCCTACCCATTGTGGCAGGTCCATAGTTGTTGTATTTCATATGAAATATTGTTGGGTTGCTTTATTGTTACTGCCGATCACTAACAAATCTACTTATTACTTTCCGCAACCAATTAAATACTACTTTCAAACATGAAGAACAAAGCAAACAAATAGCTACAGAACGAATCAACCCTATTTTCATTGTAAAATCAAACAGATCCTTTCATCCCAAACGAGGGTCAGAGATATACCAGGATATGCAGTTCAGCTCTAACTTTGAGATTTTTTTTTGCTTTATCGAGTTAATAGAAACGAATGTTTAATAATATTATTAGATTCAAGAATCGTAGAAAAAACAATCCTCGCAGTTTGTTTTAAGAGTATGGGGAAAAAACCTTTACCTAAATACAGAAAGATTTTTCAAAATTATCAGAAACGAAACAAGCAGATAAAAAAGGGTATTGCTTTAATAGACAGCTCTTAATGTAAGAGCTAGTTGTCTCTTCCGCGTCCGCCGCCGTAACCGCCGCGTCCGCCGCCGCCGCCGCCGCCGTAACCGCCGCGTCCGCCGCCGCCGCCGCCGCCACGTCCGCCACGTCCGCCGCCGCCGTAACCGCCGCCGCCGCCGCCGCCGCCTTCACGACGTTTGTCCTGTGCTTCGTTTACAGTAATTGCTCTGCCGTCTAATTCTGCACCGTTCATTTCGGAAATGGCATTATCAGCGGCATTGTCGTCATCAAATGTAACGAAACCAAATCCGCGTGATCTACCGGTTTCCCGATTTGTAATGACCTTTGCTTCGGTGATTTCACCAAAGCGGCCGAATGCGGCCTCAAGATCGGCGTTAGTGGTGTTCCAGGACAAGCTTCCGACAAATAGTTTTTTCATCTCTTCACTCCAAAAACAAGGGCACTTCGCCCTTCAAGAACTGCCGGCCTCTATTGAACCGGACTTCCCTAAATTATAGCCTCTCGGGCTTGGCAACGCCTTCGTAAACCGTTCGAACAATCGAGCTCACCGTCTTGAGAGATACTGCCGATAGGAGGATTTCGAGACTCCGGCAGAGCCGTCTGTAAGATCGTCTTTTTCTAAAGAGGCTCCTTTGCGCCGAAAGTGGACGGAGGGGTTTTAATCTCCGCTTCTCATGTCGTAAAATTAGAGTGTTAGCTAAGCAGTGTCAAGTTAAAAAAATAGACAAAAAAGAACATTATCTAGGTTCATATATATTGTTTCATTCATTTTCTTGTTGCTCAAAAATAGATTTGCATGAAAAAATTCTTTGTTCTGCTTTCTTAGTGCATTAAAAAGGAGAAAAGAATGACACATGGAAGAGGATCTTGGGGCTCCAGATTGGGATTTGTTTTGGCTGCATCGGGATCCGCTGTCGGACTTGGAAATTTGTGGAAATTTCCATACATGACATGGAACAACAACGGCGGTGCTTTCGTCATCGTATACCTTGGTGCTGTGCTGGCTATCGGTTTGCCGCTTATGATAGCTGAAATTCTAATAGGTAGAAGAACCCACTTGAGTCCTGTCCCGGCTTTTCTAAAACTCGGAGGCGGAAAACGTTGGTCCGCCTTAGGTTGGTTAGGTGTAACAGCAGGAGCGGTAATACAATCTTATTATATGGTTATTGCAGGTTGGTCACTTAAATCGTTTATGGAATGCCTGAATTGGTCATTCAACGGATATACACAACCCGATAACCAAGATTTTGCGGCATTCTTATCCAACGGTCCTTTACAAATCGGTCTTGCCGCATGTTTTACCCTTGCCACAGGAACAGTTGTATTTAAGGGAGTAGGCGGAGGCATAGAAAAAGCATCAAAAATACTTATGCCCACTCTGGCGATAATATTGCTCTATTTAGTCGGTACTACTCTTACAATGAAAGGTTGTCCCAGCGCGCTTTCAATGATTTTCACACCTGATTTTTCAAAACTAAAAACAGAGGGCTTCTTAGATGCCTTAGGTCAGGCTTTTTTCTCGTTATCGCTTGGGTTGGGTGCAATGGTAGTTTACGGCTCATATTTAGATAAAAGTGAATCTATTGTACGTTCTTCGCTTTATGTAGTCATTGTCGACACAATTGTCGCGCTACTGTCCTGTATTGCCATGTTTACTATCATTTTCTCAGTTAGCGGAATGGAAAACAGAGTGTCAGGATCTACTGTCGGCATGTTGTTTATTACACTTCCTGAACTGTTCTATACAGAAATGCCCGGAGGATCTGTTTTGGGACCTTTGTTCTTTGTATTGGTGGGATTCGCAGCGCTATCATCCACAATTTCACTGGGAGAGGTCACAACATCTCTGCTCATTGATTTACGACATTGGAAAAGAGCAAAAGCAACAATATTTACTACTACTACAGTCTTTATCGGTTCGATATTTGCCGCACTTTCTCTGGGTGCTGTCGAATCACTATCCGCCATAGAGATTTTTCATAATAAACAGGGAGTTCTTGCTACACTGGACCATTTGGCATGCAACTGGATGCTTCCATTAGGAGGTTTGTTTACCGCATTATTTGTGGGATGGAAGGTAGGTCCGTCAGCCTGTAGAGAGGAATTTGGATTAACTAGAAACACTATCGCTTTTGATATCTGGATATGGTTAGTACGTGTAGTAGCTCCTGCTGCAATTACTCTGTTATTAATAAACGTGATGTTGGGAAAGGATTTTTCCTAACAATAGAACATACCCCTATACTAGGGGTTGAATTGCTATATCGTTTACTCTTCCTGCTGTCTCAATGACAGAAGTTCTGTAAGTGCCTCAATGATAACAGATGAAGCTCTTTCTTCAGAGACGATTCTCTTAGCATCTTCCAGACTAATAATATGCAACAGCGACAAAGCTGTTCGCGTGGGCGTTTGGGGATTGAGGACTAGAGTCGTAGCAATATTTCTCGAAACTCGCCACTTTGGATGAACTCCGACACTAGCCAAGACAGTCGCTGAGGTCGGCCTTCTTGCTGCAATAAATACAACATCGTTTTCTGTTATTTTGGGGTTGTTTAAGATGTTTTCTATGACTGACGGATGAGTATCCCTAAGCGCTAACCCGATACCTTTTCTGTCAAGTTTGCGAGCAAGGGACTTTCGTTCTCCAAGAGAAAGTACTCTTTCGTTTTGATATGCCGGTACAGGCAAGTTCTGTTCTAGATGGTTTTCTTCGTACAAAAGATCACCGCCAAACAAGAGACAAATCAATCGATTGTTTGCTTCAAGGGCTTTTTCAAGAAGCTGATGTCTTTGTTCGGCAGTCCAAACATCTGAAGCCACAGCAAACATTACAACTTCCAAAAGAATTCTCTCGGCTGTTTCTTTTGAAGTCCACCCTTGCAATATGACCATTTTAACAAGCTCAAATACATCGTTTGTGGATAATGAAGATATTTCGGTTTTAAACTTATGTGCCCGTTGTATTTTATCGCTCAAGGCAAGAGTTTGCCTTGTCAGACAAGAAAGCTGTTCTTTTATATCAAGGGTTTTCCCCATATAGAAATCATCTATTCTGCGGAAACGGGTTTTATATCTATTATATAGTTTTGATCATAATCGGCCGGTACATTTTCGAATACCAATTGAAACAATGCACTCGACTCACCCCTTATTGTGCAGTTGAAAAGCAATCCTTCTTTTCGATAAAGATTTGGGATCTGTCCTATCGGCGTTTTTTGCAAAGCCGAATCCTCAAAAACTTTGTTGCAAGGAGTATTAATATTGCCCTTTATGTCTTTATTGGTATCAATAAGTTTGCCGTGCAAGACAATGTTTTTTCTTTGGACAGGAGAATTATTAAATACTGTTCCTGTAACGATAAGAAGCGTATCGCCTGATGGACGATTCAGTAGACGACTTTCACCTATTACCAGTTCCAAATCCTTAGCCGCCTGAGGTATTTCTTCATACTCAGCTGCAGAAAATGCGAAAGCAATTTGCGCAGGAAGATCTCCGGGTGACAAATTCCATCCGTTTCTATACATAACAAAAAACAGAAAGAGCAGAACCGCTCCCGCTACCAATGCAACAGTTTTCCCCATTCGCTGACTCTTGACAGAAGGTGCTGCATAGTTTCCGAGATCAAGAGGAGCTTCTGTTTCCCAAGCATTTCCTCCAAGCAAATCATTAGATGAAGTATTGTCCGAAGTCGATCTTGTTGAAGTTGCACGAGGAGGAGGTGTCTCTACTTCAACTTGAGATACAACATTTGATAAAGACTGTTCAGGTTGTTTTTGCACCTGCTGAGGTGCAGGAGCCAATCCGGGACTTGTTTTCTTTTCGTCGAAATCTAGTTCAGGCGTAAAATCTTCATAACCTGAAGTTGCAGTTTTAAACGCGCTTTTTGAGGGTATAGGAGGAGGAGACGGAACCTTTGCCTCTTGGGGCGGCTCTGATTCAGATTGTGTCGGATAGGCTGCCTTAGGAAGTTGTGATTCTCTTAGAAACGCAAATTCCCTTGGGAGAGCATTTTGCTGACCCGTAAATTCCTGATAGCCTAACGGCGTTTTTTGACTTCGTCGCTTAACTGTAAATACTTCCTGACAACGTGAACACCGCATCTTTTTTGGCTTTCCGTTGACTTTGTCATCAGGCACTACATAGGCAGTTTGGCAATTGGGGCATTTTATGTTCATGTTTTAAGATACCTTTTCAATCTCAATGCTCATTTTCAGTCTTGCTTTATAATCTTTTTTATACTTTTCGTCACCAGCTTGGTACTCAAACACAACTGGAATGTGTCATTTTTCGTGGTTCACTCGACCAATATATCACAAACAATCAACATCCGTCATCGGAGAATGTAGAAGCCTGAATCAACGGACAATGATCTTCATCATCAGGGAACCCATCTTTGTCATTGTCCAAATCAGGGCAACCGTCATCATCTTCAAACCCGTCAAAATCTTCTTTAAGCAGAGGACATTTATCTGCGCGCCCGCGAATTCCATCCCCGTCTTCGTCGTCATTCATCGGTTTTGATTTGTGACCTATCGACATCATATACGTCGGAAAGGTTTCTCCCGCTATTGCAACACTTGCAAAAAGGCTAATACGTGAACGTTTTCCGGCCGGAAAATCAATACCTCCAACTATTCTCATGGGGCGAGAAGCCGATGACGGCCTTCCTCCCTCATAAGTCATAAAACCGACAGCTCCTTCCATTTCAATAGACCATGCAGCATCGTTTTTGCGAGGTACTCTAACTCCTATTCTCCAAATAAAATCATCATCCTGCTCGAAAACAAGGTTTTCTGTATGAACAACCTTTTCCGGCCTTACAAGATATGCAAGATTTGCAACCAAACGACTTCCCAATATTTGAATTGCAAAGGATATCCATGGTTCAACGGTCAGCCCGCCCTCTCCGGATAACTTGTCGTTGTCCCCTGTAGGAATGCCCATCTTAACACCCAACAAAAGACCTACTCCTTTATTGTCAGTTTTAATAACGCTGTACAGCAAATACGGAGTTATATCGCCTGTTGCAAATCCGTCTTTCTTCATTCCCTTTAAGGCGTAATCTTTTTCGTTTAATCCTACCGTTTCTTTTGAACCTTTTGTCCAAGCAGAATGAAAGGTCAAACCGAATTCTGAGCGTCGGCCAAGACCTACTCCGTAGCCCTGGTTAAATCTTAATTGTGAAGCTCTATCCGCCAAAGCGAAATTATACTGATACGAAAAAGAACGTTTTGTATGCCAAGTCCAAAATTCCAAAGCATTTGTTCCTTCTACCACGTGCATTCCGTCAGCGGTTACAGGCAAATCTGATACTTTAGAAACAATTGACAACGAGTTTGCTTTTAATGAGAAAAAAACAACAAATAGAAAACAGGTACATAGGTACAATCGCATCATGTTCTGCACTCTATCACGAATTGAATTCTTGCCCAGAAAATGCTTGATAGGTAAATTGCATAAATTATGATTGATAAAAAACAATCCGCTGAAGATCGAAATGCCACAATACTGATAGTTGAAGATGACAAAGCGTTGCGTGACGGTTTAGCAATGAATTTTAAAAGATTCGGCTACACTGTGCTGCTTGCAAAAGACGGAGAAGAAGGAATGGCTAAGGCTTTTGATGCCAATCCTGATCTCATTGTCTTGGATATCATGTTGCCGGATTGGAGCGGTTTGGACATTTTGACTGAACTTAGGAAGCGGGAAAGTTCTGTGCCCATAATGATTTTGTCCGCAAGAGATACAATTTCAAATAAAATAGAAGGATTAGAATTGGGAGCGGACGACTACATGACGAAGCCGTTTGAGCTAAAAGAGCTTATCGCACGTATTGAAGCCATGCTGCGCAGACGCAAAATGGAATCAAACGGACAAAAAAACTTATCTTTTGGAGATATGTGTATTCAACTACAAGAGAGAGTCGTAACAATAGACGGAAGCTTGGTAGATCTTTCAACCAAGGAGTTTGACTTGTTATCCTTATTTGCTATGGCTCCGGGACGACCGTTTACAAGAGATTATATTTTGGACAGAATTTGGGGTTGGGGGTTTGAAGGAACCGCCCGAACAGTAGACAACTTTATAATGAGTCTAAGAAAAAAAATCGAAAAAGATCCAACTTCTCCAAAGTATATCAAAACAGTGCGGCAGATAGGATACAAGTTTGAGCCGTAGATGCTTTCATCGGGCATTCATTTTGTTGCTAGTTATCTATTCATACTCTTTCAAATATATTTGTTATTAAAAACTGAATATTATGGGAGGAAGTTATGCAGTTCTTGAAAAACAGCTATGCGTTGCTTGCATTGACCGCTGCTTTTATCAGCCTTACTGCCTGCGAACCGAAAGAGAAAACGGACGAGACTTACGACGGCTCGGACGGTAACGTTGATTCAGAAACAAGAGAAACACCGACTGATTGTGATCCAGGATGCTCCTTGAACTGCACGCAAGGCTGCTTTGACATGGGTGAGTGCGAAGGAGAAACCCTCACGCTATTCCCCAACATCCATACAGTAGGTGTAATCTCTGTAATCAGCGGAGAATCGCCCTCAGCCGCACTGTACTATCGCACGTTGGGAAACAAGTCTTGGAACAAAGGACATGACGCTGTCCGCATTCCGGACGGTCGATTAGCAACCTCGATTTTCCATTTGTCGCCGGAAGAGAATGTTGAGGTAATGTTGACAGGTCCTGACGGCACAGCGTGCGGCTCGGTGTCAACCATGCCCGATATACCGGCACATGAAACAATAGAAACTCTATATGTTGACACTAATGCTGCTACCGAAGGAAACGGCTCTTCAGACAATCCCTTCGCTTCTATTCAAAACGCCATAGCATCTGCCGATGCCGGTACGGATATCATTGTAAGACCGGGAATCTATGAAGAAGATGTGCGAATAGAAAAAAGCGGAATGCAAGACCGATACATTCGTATCTTGGGAGAGGCGGGTGCAATTCTGGACGGATCGACTGCTGATATTCTTACGGACGGTCTTGCGTGGAGCGAGGTCGGCGGAGGTGTATATACAGCGCCCTTTGACGGAAACCCGACCTACCTAACGCGAGACGGAAAACGAATGTACCATTTCACCTCACTTTCCGGGCTTGAAAACGGACTCGGAGACGACGACGTGCCTATGAACGAGGGTTGGTTTGCGGACTCAGGAAACCTCTATGTTCGTTGCCTCAAACATCCGGACACTAGTATTTGGCAGATCCCAAGATTGACCGTTGCAGTCACGCTTGACGGCGCAAGTTGGATATGGATCGAGGGGCTGACAATTCGCTATTACGGAGAAGGCGACTATCCAAAGGGAATAGACATCCGCAACTCGACGCACATCGTGGTCAAGAACAACATAGTGCATGATACTCCCTCGCCTATTTGGGTTAGGAGAGGATCTGAGTATATACGCATTGAGGGAAATAGTGTTTATCAGTCAGGAATGGACGAATGGCCTTGGGAGTCGGTCAAGGGTACGGATCACGAAAACTCAGGTATCAGTGTAGAAGGCGCGGGACGCACCATTGTGAGAGGAAACCGTATTTCTCATATATTCAACGGCATCTACACCGGTAGTTTTGATGATGACCTAAACTCAAGTATCGCTTTTGACGTTGATGTGTATGACAATCAGCTCGCCAACATCGGCGATGACGGACTGGAACCGGAAGGTGCCTGCGTGAATAACCGTTTCTGGAACAACACCGTGGACACACAATGGAACGGAATCTCCCTAGCACCGATTACCTTCGGTCCTGTGTGGGTCATCGGCAATCGCTTCACTGATTTTGGAGCAGGCGGCATTAAACTAAGCAACAACTCGTCGGGAAGAGTATGGATTTATCACAACACATGTTACACAGACCGGCCGGATTTGAACGGTATGACAGTGTCCGGCCCCTTCGAAAATATTGTGATGAGAAACAATTTAATCCGCGGCACGAGATACGCGTTCGAGATGTCCATCGCCGCAGATCTGAATGACTTTGACTATGATAACTTCTATACAACAAGAGGCGCACCGGTAATTAAATGGGACAATATCCGATACGACACAATGGAAGATATGTGCACAGCAGTGGGTCTCGAATGCAACGGCCAACCGTTGAACCCAAAGCTCGTGAATCCCGCCGCCGGACAATACGCACTCTCAACGGACAGTCCCAATGTTGATCGAGGAATGCGTATATACGGCATAAACGACACCTATACAGGCGCTGCTCCCGACATCGGATACAACGAGCTGGGAGAACCGGAGCCTCCGCCGTTCGAGTAATATATGTAAAATGATGCAATATGAGAATTCCTTAAAGAATCTATTGAGGGAACATTCATTTATTTATTCACTTAACAATGTTTATCCGAAGTTAGGATAACATCGGTTGGTCTTTTTATTATAATGGCAAATTCCCTTTTGCATTTGTCATGTTCTCAGGTTTTTTCATATGCTGCAACTTCTTCTCGAACCGTCTTCAGAATAGCTGGGTTTGCATGGTTTCGATTTTCATTTATCGTAATTCGTTCCTCTTAATGATCATTGCCAAATTCGATTGAGGATTGCAGGGTCTTTTTTGCAAGAGCTGCTGTTTGCAGTCCGCGCCAAGCCCAAACACACAGCAGGCGCTGCTCCTCCCTTGTTTCCTTTTGAAAACAAAAACCGTTAATTCTTTTCCCAAATGAGAAGTCGGCATTTTTAATCTATGAGGCATGTATTTATATGTCTAACATTTCCCAAAATGAGTCGTCAACGACCAAGATTGCCGCTCATTTACAGGAATGTTCAGCATTTGCCTAAGGCACCTCAACGAACAGTCGAATCCTAACGCCTATATTTGCGACCGATTCATTTTCGTAATTTTAATCCAACTCTTTGTTCAAAGGTTTCTTAAGTACTATCGGCTCTTGCATCTTCTTGTACAAATATCATTTTTTTATGCTATTTTTAAGTTATGAAAAAACACACATTGTATTTTACCATTTTTCTTTTGATATCTGTTTTATCCTCGGTTTCTTGCAGAGACGGCGATGCCGACAAGAATAATGATAATACAGAACAGAAATTGCCTCCTGTACAGGTAGATCCCACTGAGTTTACCTATAAATTGTCTGAGTCCGTTGATGAGCTTACTCTTTGGACAACTCCTTCAACCAGAAGAGTTCAAAGTCATGAGCGGGCTTCTTCGGTCGAGGGCTCAGGGTTGAAAATCTTTGCAGCTAAAAACGAATTTGAACCTGCGCAACTTCTTCTCGGACCTGCTGAGGGAACTTTTAGGGTTTCGGTTGAGCCGATAGCATCATTGGGATCTGCTTATAGAGCGGAGATCGCGGTTGCCGGTTATGAAGACGGTTGGTCTGAGCACCTTACGCCGATCTCATCATCGGACAATATCGAATTAAGCGGGGACTATGCTGTTCCTTTGTGGATTACTGTTTATGTTCCTCCTGACGCACCGGTTGGAGAACATACGACTGAGCTGAAGATAACCAAAGACGGAAAAGAAATTGTTGTGCCTTTAAGTCTTACTGTCTTTGATTTTGCCCTTCCCGAAGCTGTTAGTTTTGCTTCCCAGCTCAACATGAGCATATCCTCACTAATTCCCGAAGGCGGTTCAGTCGATGACGCAAAGTCTTTGCTTTTGGATCGAAGAATGACACCTGCATCCGTTAGTTGGCCCAGCGGTTTCAATTGGAGTATTACCTGGGAAAACAATTCATCTCCCGATAGATGCGAAGCTTTTTGGGACGAACCGACTGAGCAGGATCAGTATAGCATCGGCTATTTGTCAAAGAGATATATGCTCGGCCGAGGCTGGAGAGGCGAAGGTTTTCCGGACTCGATGATATTTCAGTTTGTCAACAACAGCACACCGAGACCTGATACTTTCTGCGGCGTTTCAAGAGGGGACCATTTCGGCACGTCTGCGTACAACACTGAGTGGTCTAAGTTTTTAGCAGCTGTTTCATCCTATCTGTCAGATAACGGCATGCTGTCAAAAGCCTACTACTATGTTCAAAATGAACCGCAAGATCAATCGGATGATGATCTGGCCGCTCACCTTTGCAGAATTACCAAAGCAGCTGCACCCGATCTCAGAATCGCCGTCAGCGAAGAACCCAAACCGGAGATCGCCGAACACCCGGACGGTTCTTGCGGATATGACATTTGGATAGCTCATGTTCGTCATTATAAACAAGACTATGCCTGGGAGCGTCAACGCGATCACGGAGAAACCGTTTGGTTTTATAGTTTGGATCATGACCCTGATCCGTATTTTAATCCCACTCGATTTGATGTTTCAGGTTTGAATCAACGAATAATCCCGTGGGTTGCTTGGACCTTAAGAATAAGAGGTTGGGCATATTATGATGGCGACCGATTTTTCGACGGTCCTGTTCCCCATATTTCGGCCGAGCTTTTGAGAGAAGGCTTTGAAGACTACGAATATCTCTATTTGGCAAACCAACAAGCACATCCGCAAGTATTCACAGAAACCGACATCGATAAAACCGTTCGTTCGGTCGCATCGTCATTGACATCATGGACCAGAAACCCCGATGCCTTAATGACTCTCCGACGAGAGTTGGGCCGCTACCTGGAAGGTTCGAGGGATGATCTGCCTGTAATAGAAATAGAGAGCAGCCGTCCGCGAGGCTCTTATTACATTAACTTTCAAGACCCTCAGGGAAGACCGGAAGCCGATCCTCTTGTAATTGACGGAAAAACCTATTTAAAGGTCGGTTGGGATGCCTACGACGAAGCTGTCGGTTACGGCTGGTACGGAGAATACATCGACGATTCAATCATTGCTCTTTACGGTTATGATGATGTCAGCGGTTATTCCGAAGCCGAAAAAAGCTATTTGTACGACGACTACGGTCGTGACAACTTGTTTGAGTTTGACTTGGAAAATGGAATTTATGATGTAACCGTAGGAGTAGGACGTCCGGCCAGAGGTTATTCAGATCCTCACAATGCCATTGTCGAAGGTGTTGCCGCTGTAGAGGAACAGCCTACCAACGAAGGCTCACCGACCGTAAGCTCCACAGTAAGGGTAGAAATTACAGACGGGAGTCTATCACTGGAAACAGGCGGACTCTCACAAACAACCGGCGAATGGTCCTATACTTTTGCCGCATACTTGATTATTGAACCGATTGATGACTGAAAATTTTCCCAATAACATGGCATATCGAATTGAAAGAGATAGTCTGGGCGAAAAACAGGTTCCCGCCGACGCCTTATCAACAACTTGTACCCAAAGAAGAACTGGACAACCTTCTTTCTCATTGGTCCGTATGCAAACTGGGAGAGTAAGAAAAGCAAATCATCGAGATAAAATTCTCATACTTAATATCAGTCGTCGGTTGATAAAAATTGCAAGCAGCACTGTAAGGCCCGAAATAGCTTGTGCTGCTGTAGGACCGATATTTACTTGAGGAAGTCTTGCTGCCAAGTAGAATATTCCTCCTAAAAACATAAACAGAAAGTTCATGAAGTTATTTACTGCGACAGTTTGTCCTTTTTGTCCCTTCTGCGGAGCGTGCTGCAAATAGGTCTGAATGGGAACAACAAACATAGCTCCGCCCAAACCTATTATCCCTGTAAGCATATGGCAAACTGTAAAACCCAAGAATTCTCGGGTAAATATATGTCCTATTGACACCAGCATTAACTGCCCAAATGCCGTAAGACATACTCCTAAAATAACAATTCTGCCTTCCCCCCAATAGGCCGCAATTCGCGGTACAATAAGGCTTCCCACAATAATTGATAACGAAAGCGTAACCAAAACATAGGACAGAAAGCTTTTTTCTCCGATACCCACATTGAGATATGCAGGTTCACCAAGGCCGACTATTGCTTGCTGAACAACCGACCCGTTAAACCAAAAAAGAGAATACATTATTACAAATCTCAGCAAACCTTTTTGCCTGCTGAGAGTTTTCATGGTGGAAAAAATATGCCCGAAGGGATTTTTTGCAATTTTCTGTTCGGGATTCTGAGGCAAACTTCTGTGCATAAAAGATGCGATTATTGTTCCCAGCACTGCAAAAAACAGACAAATCAACGCCGGCAGATATAGTCGTTTTCCAAATCCGTCGAGCAGCGGTCCGGCCAAAGCCTGCCCAAAAAGAATAGCGGCAAAGGTTGTCATAGAGATTATTCCGTTTGCCCTTAGAAGACGGTTTTGTGGAATGAGTTCCGGAATTATTCCGTACTTTGACGGTCCGAAAAATGCAGACTGAACTCCCATTAAAAATAGAACAATTAGAAGAAAGGTAAAATTAAGACTGATAAAAGCAAATACACCTAAAAACATTATCGCGATTTCCGCGATCTTCATTTGAACGATAATAGTTCGCTTGCTGAAACGCTCGCTCAAATCACCTGCAAGTCCGCTGAACAACACAAAGGGCAAGGCAAATACGGCTGCAGCAAGTCCTTGTACATCTCGATCTTTAAAAATATATCCGGCAGCCAAGAACAACATTAGTTGCTTAAAGAGATTATCGTTAAAGGCACCGAAAAACTGTGCAACCGTCAATGCTCTAAAACTTCGCAGGTCTTCTTTAATGTGGGATACAAGATTCATTTCGTCATAAACGGTTTTCTTTGCTTCGTGATTGTCTTAAAAAAAGCAGTCTATAAATAGGGAGCATACCGGCAATGCACTTTTTTTCCCTCAGTGATCGAGCATTATACGGATTTTCATCCGTCATGCCGTTTTCGTTTTTAGAATAAAACAGAGCGGATTCTAATAATAGTTTTGAATACTGTTCCGCTCTATAGGGAACATCTGTCTGGATGAACAATTCTCCGTTATCGACTAAGAGTCGCGCGATTTCTGTTATGATCTCTGCACAAACCACTATTCTCTTTTCATGCCTAAGTTTCCACCACGGATCGGGAAAGTGTACAAAACATCTTTCTATGCAGGACTCAGGTTGAATGCGAGGGAGTACAGAGAATACATCTCCATGAAAAGGATGTATATTATAGATTTGATGTTTGTTTTTCCGAGTTACGGCTGTGAACACGCCTTTGCGTTTGGTCTCCAAACCGATAATACCATGAGCCGGAGCCGCACGTCCCCTATCTAAAAGAAAGTGCCCTCGGCCGAAACCAATTTCCAACTCAAGCGGAGCATTTTCAACACCGGTCAACATCCTTAAATCTACGATTTGGTCGTCCGGAAAGTAAGGAATGTTCATATATGGGTTAAAAAACCGATCATGTTCTTCTTTTTCTGAGCAGATAGATTCTGAGTTTATCCTCGATATTTTCATTAAAACAGGAAGTGGCAAAATTCGCGTGAAAGGTCAATATCGAAGAACATGAAATAAACGGTTTCGGTCGATTTGTTTCTATTCGTGAGTTTGTTCATACCACAAACCTCCCGGCCCCTGAACCATTCTAAGGTATGTCGATGCATGATACGGTTTGTGTGTATCGGGCTTCGGCGCCTTGGAAGAATCTATCGTCGCCGCAGAACTTGCTGTACCGCGCCTTACAAGTTGTGCTGTGGGCGGATACTTATCAATAGTCTGAAATCTGTACCCAACTTTATCAGCTTCTATAATCTGATACCTTCGAACGGTGTATCCCGGAATACCGTTTTGAGTAATTACTTCTTTGCCGCTCAATAGATTAGGCTCATCTATTATGCGTACAGGAAAAGGTTTCTGGCTGAGCACTCTTCGGAGAAGCGTTACAGTAAAGTTACGTTTCTTGCCTCTTATCTCGGCTCGGAGGATTCCCTTTTCGATTATAAAGTGCACAGCTACAGGAAAATCAAATGGGTTTTTGATTTTGAGATCAAGGTCCGGATAACTTACAGTAGCATCAAGCCCCAACTTTATGTACGAGCTCGGTCTCGAATGTGTTTGTCTTTCAACTATTACAAGACCCGCAAAAAAAGACGCTGCGTATAGAGTTGACGCAACCTGACAAGTGCCTCCGCCCATGCCTTCTACCAAAACACCTCCTGCTATTACAGGAGCATATCTAAAACCGTTCGCTTCGGTTCTATCACCCAAAATGTCATTGAAAGAGAAAATCTCATTCGGCATTATTATATGACCGTCAAGACGCGAAGCTCCCAAAGTCACGTTGTAAGTACGGTCTTCATCCTTTTTCATCTGCGAATAAGGTGTTTCAAAATAACCGACTACTTCTGAAACATTTATCTCATGTAGGGTTGCCTTGGTTATGGCAGCAGGAACCTTTATTACTTTCATCTCAATTTCATCACGATTTTCCTTTAGTGCCAAGTCTAACTCAAACAAGGTGCCGTAAACATCCAGCAATAGTCCGTCTTTTTCCTCTTCAACCTGTTCTTTTCGGAAATTAAAAACCGCATCCGCAGGTTCACGATCTATGATGTCCTTAAGCGAGGCGAGTGACTCCACAGCAGAATTTGAACTTAGGGTTATAGGAAGAGAAACAAATGGCAAGTTTTTAGTGTTTCCATATTTTTCAAAATATTTTGCAGACGGAGAACCCTGTAACTTAAGAGATATCAATAACTCACCAAGAGCGCTCATATCTAAAGTTGCTCCCAAAGCAGCCCAAGTGGTTGAGTGGGAGAAATCAGGTCCTTTTAATAAAACCTTTTTCTGAAGGCGAGATCTGGCTAACCTGATCAATTCCTCCGGACGACTGTCACCAGTTGGAATGTCAACGCCTTCTATTGTTATTGATGATACTGGGACACCTGTAGGTGACCACGGATCAGCAATGACAAGAGCCGCCAAAACGCCCAACAACAACAAAACAACCAATAACAGACTGTCTCTCAGTGCCGAATAGTAGGAGTGCTCTTTTATGCGGTTTCTAAAAGCAGAGAGTTTCGAAATCCAGTTCTTAAGAATATTCACAACGATTACTCTCCTATCGGTACACCGTTGTGCTTTGGTATCGAAGTTACGGTTGTCTTGTCAAGCTGCTTGGGATATCAAGAATCTTTCCGATACTTCGGCACATATCTTTTGGCTCATATGGTTTGGCGATAAAGCCGGCCGCCCCTTCTTTTAAAAGTGTTTCCACAATGTTGGTTTCACCGCTGTATCCGGAAGACAACAGAACTTTAACATTAGGATTTATCATTAAAAGCTTTTGTAAGGTAGCACTTCCATCCATTTCCGGCATCATCAAATCAAGAATAACCAAAGAAATATCATTTTGCTGTTTTGAGTATATCTCAATCGCTTTTCTGCCTCCTTCTGCCAAGACTGTCCTGCATCCCATAGTTTCAAGAAGTCTTTGTCCGGAGCGCAAAATAAGAGGTTCGTCATCAACCAACAATATCATCGGAGAATCAGGCAATTCAACCCACGCTGCTGTTGCCGTAGAACTTCTACTGGGACTTTTGTCTTCAAGTTGTAATTCAGAGAACGGAAAAATAATTGTAACAGAGGTTCCCTTCTCCGGCTCGCTTTCGATATTTATCGCTCCGCCGTGGTTTTGTATAACACTCCAGGCTAAAGACAGACCGAGCCCGGTGCCTCTTCCCAAAGGTTTGGTTGTAAAAAAGGGCTCAAACACATGCGCCAGTGTTTCTTTGTCAATTCCCTCTCCCGTATCTGTTACCACAATAGAAACTCCGTTCTCCAATGCCCTAAGCTTGATGAACAAAATACCGCCTTTAGGCATAGCATCCAAAGCATTCATACAGACATTCATTATCGCAGATTCAATCTGTGCCATATTTCCGACAATCGCAGGCATGTTCGGTTCGATTTCAGTTTCTATTCTAATGTTTTTAGATGCTGTTCGAATGAGAATGTCGCGAAGTCTAAGAACTACTTCATCAAGGTCAAAACGCTCCCTTTTATAGGTTCCTTTTCTGGCAAAACCGAGAAGATTGCGGGTTAATTCTACACCTCTAGAACATGCTTCTAAAACCCGATCAAGATCGTCAGATGACTCTCCTCCTCCATTTGTATCTTTTATGATTGCATAAATAGACGACTGAATAGCCGCAAAAGTATTGTTCATATCATGCGCGACACCGCCGGCCAGTCGCCCGATCGCCTCCATTTTTTGTTGATGGTGGAGTTTTTCTGTAAGAATATGTTTTTCCGTATTATTCTTTACAACACATATTCCACAGAAATCATCATGGTCTCTACCCAAACATGAAAAAACAATCTCAAAAAAAGCCTTCTCTCCTTTTGAATCAACATCTTCTGCAAGAAATTCAATATCAGAAACAGGCTTGCCTATTGCTATCAGCGACTCTATTTCAATTGCAGCTGACAATGGAAAACCTCTAATAGCAGACAGCTTATCTCCTACTATTGCAGCAGGTTCCGTTTGAAGATGAGTTACGATGCTTTGTGATGCATCAATAATCTTTCCAATAGAATCGAGGCAGATAATGCCGTCCGCGCTTTTTTCAAAGATCATCCTATATTTTTTTTCGCTCTGAATAAGAGCTTTTTCGGTTTGGATTTTATATAAAAAGTATTTGTGCAGCCTATCCGCCCCTAAACATACTATAGCATTGCCCAATAAAGGAATTATTGATCTTATTAGTCCCTGATCGAGCGTTAAATCGGTTATTTGTTTAAAGATGATCATTCCCAAAGTGTAGGAAATAAATACAAATATCAATCCGATCTTTACATCGAATAGCAATGTAGCGATTATTGGAGCAACGACAGTAAACATGAAAACACTGGTTCCGAATATCGGATACAAAAATATCGATAATACGGGAAAAACTATCGTTGAAATTGACAGTACAATCCGTTTATTTCGAGAGGTTAAAAACAACGGCAGTTTTTGCATATTCTCCCTTTTTTGACAGCCGTCGGTAAAATCTCTATTCAAGCATCAACATGAATAGCTATTATTTTAGAAATCATATCACAGGAAAAAACAATAGAACAGATACCTAAAAAAGGGATTCACTGATCCAGATGAAATTCAAAAGGATATTTAATATTTAGAGTATTTTTTTCAAATTTAGGAAATTTAGCAAACCGGATTGCACGAGCTACACAGTGTCCGATAGAACCCGAAAGCTTGGAGGGTAACAAAGAAGCTTCGGTCACACGTCCGGTTGCTCCTGAAACAACAAAATCAACAATAACTTTCCCGTCTCTGCCGTCAGAGCATCGTTTTACTTCCGGCTCTATGCTCAGCATAACCTGTCGAACAGTATCTCTTGACAAAGTATCCGGCAATGTTGAATCAGTTTTCTTTTGTTTTTCAAGTGAAAAGCCCGATTTATAAGGATTGGATAAACCAAAAGTTTTATCAAGTTCAGCCATCGTATCCGAAACAGTTTCATCAGGTTTTTGAGACTCTATTGTCAGTTTTTGAGAATTTTCAGCATTCTTATCAGGATTTGAAGCATCATTCTCTACAGATTCATCATAAGGATTTCGTGGAGACGGAACAGAAATTACCTCCGCTAAAGAATTTTCATCAACCCTCATCATAGAAGAGGACAATGTTACCGATTTTTTATTTCCGGACTTTTCAGAAGCCGCAGTTTTTGTAGATGCCTTTAAAGTATCTGTTAACAGTCGCGGTTCAGTCATTGTTTCTTGTGAAATAGCTTTGTCAGCTTCTTCTTGTTCCGTAAATTTAGGTACAATTATTACCGAAGAACTATGAATGTTCGCTGATCCCGCTATTTCTGATGTCGTCGGTTGCACAGTCGGCAGAACTTGAGCATGAGAACTCGATTCTATGAGCATAGGAAGAGATATTATGTTTGCTTTATCTTGAGTAATTTTTAGGTGTTCTGTTTTTGTAAAAACTACCCATATTATCGCAATTGCAATAACCGATACTGCTATATATTTTACAAATTCCAAAGGATGTCGTTTTACCGACGCAATTGTGTCACGTGTATTAGGAGGCGGCGGAGGAGGAAGAGACGAAAGTACAGTTGTAACTTCTTCATCCGTCAAAGCCAAATCTTCCACAGATGTTTCAGTTCTTTCAATTGAAAATCGATAATTAACCCAGTCCTTATGCGGGGGCGGTACAATACCTTGCCTCCATGCCTGCTCAGCTCCAACCCAAGGAGCAGAGGCATCTGCAAAAGTCTCGCCTGATATAGTATGATCTTTTTCCGATTCTTCTTCATAAGAAGCGGGAGTATCAAATTCCGTTATGTCAAAGTCCTCAAAATCTTGGCAACTAATACAATCTTGTAAAACAGACTCTGAAATAGAATCGTAGGTCAATTTAGCAGTCACGCTATCGTCACAAACGTTATTTTCATTTAAATCATTTTTGTCGTTTAAGACCGTTTTACTGTTAACAAGTGCAGTCATTATTTTTCTCCTCACATAAGGCGCACCGAATTTCGGATTGCCGTACCCCGGTGAACATGCGAAAAACATGCCGTCCCTTTTGTGTCAAGAAAAAATAAACAATGTCACGGCAAAATAACACCTGATACACTGTATGAGACAGTAATACACTGTCTCACCTGTAGGTTCCGAGATGTCTTTGTGTACAATATGATACAGTTTTAATATTTCTAAGTGACAAAAACGTTATATTATTAGGAATGCAAAGAAGAGACAGCAGTGAAAGTATTTTAAATATCTATAGTTGCTTCTTTGACGGTTCCGGTTTTTTTTCGGTTTGTTTTGTCGGAAGTTTATCTTTCATTTTTTTCATAAGAGCGTCAAATCCATCTTTGGCAATTGTCTTGTTAAATTCAGCTTGATAATTGCTGACAAGGCTAACTCCGTCAGTTTTTGTGTCCACTACAATCCAAGTATTGCCCTTTTTCTTCAAAATATATTCAATTTCAACCTCTTCATGACGAACACCTTTGGGAATTTTTACAATTGTCGTAACCGAACCCTCGGTGTTTTCTTTATTTACCTTCTCACCTTCATAGGTAATCTTATGCTCTTTTGAATCAGTCAGTCTTTTGATTAGATTATCTTCAATAAGGGCTTTTAAAGTGTCCTTAAAATCTTTTTGTTCATCAGCAGACCTCTTACTCCAGTTGTTTCCAAGAGAAGCTTCAGCGAGAGCATCAAAATCCATCATTTCTCCTATTGTTTTTAAAATAGCCGCATTATCTTTCTTTTTGCCCCCCAGAAGCTTAGACAGGCGTCCGTCCTTCTCTTTTAGAAACTCTGTAGGTGTTTGGTCAGCAAGTGCATTTCCCAATCCCACAGTAAAACACAACACTGAAACCATAAATCCAACAAATGCTTTTAGCCTCATACATATCTCCTTGGTATCAACCAAACTTTTCATCGAAACAGACGATATAGTTAATATCAATATTCATCATAAAACAACATATCTGTTTTGATTCTGCTCCTGTGTTATCTATCGATTGTAATAGTATAATTGAACTAGAATATATACTGTACAGCTAATATATTTATTTCATAACAATCTCCGCAGTAATTCGGAGTGAAAAAATGGAGTGCCTGTGGAAAATCGTCGAAAAGAAACAAGATATCGGATTTTGTCAAAAGGGTTCGTTAAGCTTAACAATCATAGAATTGCCATGCAAACAGAAAATATTAGTAAAACCGGTGTCAGAATATCAACCGACAGACCTCTCTTAGAAGGAGAGGATGTTTTGCTGGAATTGCATTTGCCGAGAAAAAAAGAGGGCATACTTCCAATGAATATTTTGGGTACAGTCGTATGGTGCACTGAAGACATGGATGCCGGATTCCAAATAGGAATATCTTTCTCACTAAATGCAAAAGAAACCGAACAGATGGATAAGTGTTTAGAGTTACAAAGTGAATCCACATAGTTTATGTCTTAAAATGCATCAAATTTGGCAAATTGGTGTAGGGCATGGGTTTATCCCGTGCCGCAAACGCGCACCCGTATTGAATTTTCCGATGGAATTAACCTATCGGCTTTATTCTGATCTGTTTAGAACAGATTGGATCTCAATTGTTAAAGATGCAACTCTTTGGGAGTTTGTTTGTTATTGAGCCAAAATTAACATTAACAAGTTAATCCTCATAAATTGTTTATTAAAAACAAGAAGATAGGAGAGCGCAAAGAAAAAGAACTTATATTATCATTTCGGTAGAACCGCAAAAAATTATCTGGATCTTTTTTTAACTGCACCGGAACGAATGCATCGAGTACACACAGTTAGACGAACAGGTTTTCCGTCTACCTCTGCCTTTACCTTCTGTACATTGGGCAGTGAAACGGTTTTAGTTTTTATATTGGAATGACTTACCAAATTGCCCCGCATAGAGCATTTGCCGCATATTTCGCATTTTCTTGCCATAATAGGCCTCCTCAATGTATTCGTCACGCATAGCATACGGACGAGTTGCAGTTCCTAACATTGAACTTCACTGACCGCAAGAGAATTCAAAAAAAAAGCCGACTGCCACAGGAATTGCGAGTGAACGGAATCAAAAACTACAATGATGCTAGTATGTTTCTTAGCAAGGAATTCATTCACAGTTTCAATAGAAAATTCGAGGTAAAACCCAAACTGAAAGAAAGTGTTTATGTACCCATTGCCGGTATTGACTTGGACATTCTGCTCTAGGTGCAGCATGAAGGCACAGTGAAACACTACAACACTGTGTCATATAAAGGCATCACATTATAGCTTCCTTCCACACAGAATAGATATCACTATGTGCGATCCTCGGTACTAGTACATGAACTTACAAAAGGAACATTGGCTGTAACTTACCAGGGTATGCTTGTAAGTGAATACACAAAAGACGGTGAACTAATTCGTGTTAACATTTAGTCGTCCGACCCTCAAAAGATCTGCTACCTCTGTAGCGTCGATTTCATCGCTCTTCGGACCATGGTGTTCCTGCGGCTGACAAACAACCAGTTCATTTACTTCTTCTCTTAAAAACATGTCTTGCTATGAGCGTCCATTCCGATAAACTTCATTTGCAGCGCCTCCTTTGGTCGGTTGATGCATTGCAACACCATCCTACCGGAAAGGACGCTGCTTTTTCATTTTGCCGTCCCCCGACCTCCCTTGACATCTTATGCACCCTCGTGTCAACCTCCTTTCATGACCAAGTGTATTCTCAGCTTCATGACAAGTTTCCCAAAGCGACTCGCTATGCTACGAAAAGAACGCGGCCTTAGCCAAAAGCAGCTCGCCGAGGCTATCGGTGTCCATTACACCCAGGTCAGACGCTATGAAGCCGGCACTTCCCAGCCCACACTGGAAATCCTTCGCTCTCTGGCGCTCACGCTGCGTATAAGTGCAGATGTGCTCCTTTATCCGGTACCGTCATCGAAGCCTACGACGATGACACGCCCTTTCCCAGCAGGATCCTGCTCGGGCGTCCGCAAAATCGTCCACTGCATGTCGTCGCCGCCGATGAGCCCGATTCCAACATTACCCACGTCATCACGGCGTACGAGCCCGCCCCCAATCAATGGGACGACACCTTTCAAAGGAGAACAAAATGAAATGCATCGCCTGTAAAAACGGCTCCACCAAGCCCGGTACCGTGACCGTCACCGTCGACAAGCAAACCACCGTGGTCGTCATTCGCGACGTGCCGGCCGAGGTCTGCTCCACCTGCGGCGAAGAGTATATCGATGCCGACACCA
>CAYWLQ010000069.1:0-27428 GCA_964458775.1 uncultured Myxococcales bacterium
AAACTTTGTCACGTTGATACCCAAGTAAAAGAATAGCAACAATCCGATTCATTCGCATTTTGCAATAATATCAATTCGATCCCTTTGGCACCGATCCCATTTAAGCCCAGAGTTCTAGAAAAGCTGCGTTCTCAGCTATCGTCAATTAATATGTTCTAATGTTGTTTGGGACTGTCTACTGTAGAAACTTTTCAATCCAATTATCATCGTTTGTTACAGAAGTTTCAGCTGAAACTGTTCTTATTATCATTTGACGAGTTCCGTCGCCCCATTGGAGTTCTATTTGAGCGGGCAGTGCTATGTTTTTAAAGGAGCTGTAGTCTTTGTAGGTAATATTTAAACCTATTGTGTGAGCGTCGGGAAAACGTCGTTCTGTCAGACGTCCTTCCTGATCTCGTTTTTCTATTATCTTTTGAGCTGTTACAATACACGCAGTTGTTTCTTTTGTCTTGGCAGAAAACGGACAACCGTCCATGAAAATGCGTAGAATGTCATCTCCTATTTTTGAGACATCCAACTTGTTTGCCAACATTTTTAAGTCGAGTGTGTCCTTGCGGCGTTCAGCTTTTCTCGCAATGGTAAACAAATCAACACCGGGACCTGCAAAAGCCTTTACTATGTATGCGTCCTTCTTTTGAATCATGTAACCTTCGAATACCTGAGTGTCATTGCCGTTGCGATACATGATCTGGTGTTGCATTTTTAAGGTCAAGTCGGCATCGGATGATTGAATTTCTTGTATTGTTTTAGGCTTCTGAACTCCGCACGAAACCAAAAAGAAAAATAATATGGCAAGGTGTTTATAATATTTCATATCAAGCAGTCTCCGGCTTCGGTTTGTGTAAGGCCGGCAGGAGCAATAGCGCTACAACCAAAGCAACAATAATGCCTACCAAAATTATTAAACCGATATCAGACATGGCTCTAACCCGTGCTATTGATAGTACTCCGAAACCGGCAATAGTGGTCAGCGCAGAGGCTGCAACCGATTTGGAGGTTGCATAAGCATTTTTTTTGTTTCTGTGCAGCATAAAGATTCCGTAATCAATTCCCAAACCTATAACCAACGTAAAACCGGCAGAAGCCACCGGCGTCAGAGGTCTTTTTAACAAGGAAAAAACTGCTACTGCTCCCAATACACCAAAGACGGCCGGCAACAAAGACAATATGCCCGAAATAACAGAACGCTGAATCGCTGATACAAAGATCATTGCCGCAATAAGCCAGATACCCAGCATTACAATAATATCGTGTTGCAATAAAGTTAGGGTCTCTTTGGTTCGTAGTCTTTCAGATATCAGTTGTGCACCTGCCCGATTCGCAGCAACAGCCGATTCAGCTAAAGCTTTGTCATCGGCAATATTGACCAATGTAATGCAATGAAATAATCCTTTGTCATCTTTATGTAAAAGTTTCTTGACCAGCTCGGCCAGGCCTCCGGACATAAAGTCGTCGGATAACAAAGGAGGGGTACTGAGGTTTGATATCAGAGATTCTATGTATTCTTCTTTGAAGCCGACAGCTCCAAATATGTTTTTTACATCTGTTTTTGCAAAAAGTTTTTCAGCTTCTGCAAGGGATTGATGCTGACGCTCTTTTGAAGGCAAGAATGGACTTAGTGATATAATTTTGTTTTTGGGAATACTGACGGACAGTAGGCGGTTGTAAAGCTCATCGTTTTTGCGAAGTGCAGATTCTTCATCATTGCCTGATGTTGCAATTATTGTCTGATTGAACATGCCGGGAAAGGCGGTTGCAAGCATCTGTTCTCGTCTTTTTATTTCGGGATCATCATATCCTAGATCACGAGGGTCTCCGGACATTTTAATTTGCAAAGATAAAAACATTAAAACACAGAACAACAAGAAAAAACAAATCACAGAGGGCAAACGCTTTGGTTCAAAAGACAAAGAGAAAAAACTTACAATGCGATGTGACAGTGAATTTGGGTTGTCTTTGTTGTTGCAGGAAGCTTCGATTAAAAATTTGTGAAGAGATGGAACTGCAAAAACAGCGGTAAAAAAAGCAGCCGGCAAGGATATCAGAGAAAAGACTGCAAGTTGTTTAACCCCGGTAAATCCTGATGCAGCAATAACAGCAAATGCACCCGCTGTTGTGATGAATCCCAGAGTTATCGGCTTTATCATTTCTTTTAAGGACAAGGACATTGCTGATTCAGAATTGGCAATTTTAAAGGTTTTTGCGTGAAACAACAAATGAATTACATAATCTATGCTTATGCCGCTTATAGTTGCTGCAAAACCTACGGTAACAGCATGAACTTTGACTCCCAACAAACCCATTACGCCTAAACCGAAGCAGATCCCAATAACTGAAGGAAGCAAAGCCGCAGGCAGTACGCGAAGTCCTCTAAAAAACAAAACAAATATGCCTACTACACAAATGATTGTTAATATAAAAGCTGTTGAAACATCGCGTATCATAACGTTTGATGTTTTTGCAGAATAGTAAACTCCCCCTAAAGCAAATATGGGTATGTTTTTTGTTTTTTTAGAAACCGAAACTGTTAAATCATCAAGGCTTTTGACAAATTTCTGGGCTCTGTCAATCTGCATGGGATCAAAGTTTATTGTAGCCGATATCAACCCCATTTTTCGATCTGACGACAAAATATGGGTTGAATCGAGGGTTGCCCCCATCGTTCTGCCGGCTCCTTCTAAGGCGCTCAGTGCGTCTCTAGCAAATCCCAACGGATCCGACAACAACATATCGCCCATCATTATTGCCTCAGGAGATGCAAGTCTTTCTTTAAGGCCGGCTAACCTCTTTTCGATGTCTTCAGAGGTCAGTTGCACTTTTTCGTTTCTATACAAACGAGGTGCACGGGACATTAACAACCTGACGGTCTCCATTGTTTTTTCTGATGACGCTATTGTCGTTACTGTTTCAATTCCTGGAAGAGCTTTTAATTCATTTTCTAATAAAGAGAGTGCGGCAAGAAGTTCTTCCTGACTATTATGAGCCGGTCCCGCTACAACAGTTACATTTTTCATCATGCCGAGATCGCGAACTGAAATACTGAGTTCAATGTCTTTTTGCGGAAGAAGCGATGTTATATCTTGGACCCAATTAATTCTAAAAATGCCAAATATGCTGACAATAAGCATTATACTGATAATGCTCCAAATATATTTTTTATAGATAAAAGGTATTTGGTATAAAAAATTCAATTTAATGAGTCGGATGCATTAAAAGTCGAGTCGAACTTTGGCAAGGTCATCGGGAGGAGACGCAAAGGACCATTTTTTCATACATTGTGCCAAACATTGAGCGTTTGAGTATGCTTCAGCTGTGTCTCCGGCAGCACCTGAAGACAGAACAACCCCTCCTTTTCCTACGTATGCTGTAACATGAACACCTGTTTGGTTTTGTATGCATTCGTCTATTTCGCTTCGATACTTATCTATTACAGAGGAAATATTGCTGTTATTCCATTGAGCCGGAGTAGGGTGGTCGTACGGCGCTTCAAGACTCATTGGATAAGATAGAAGGGCAACTCCTCCGGGTACTCGTTTAAACCGGAATTTTTTAACGATATTTAGCATACAGGATTCTGTTTCGATTGATCCCAAATCGCCGGCAGATATATAGGCTTCATCTACTGTTCCGTTTGAGGCCACTTGTATCTCAAAACGTAAATCGCCCTCAATTTCTTCCAAATCCTCAACGGCATTTTCATAACAACGTAACATTGCTGATCGATTTTCGGCCAAAACCCTTTCTATTTCGTCTTGGGTAACGTTTCCCAATAACCCTTCTATTGAACCGTTGCCGGCTTCAATCTTGTAGGTAGAAGATTCATAGTCTTCCAAGGAAACAACTTTGCCATTGTTTTGTTCTTGCTTGCCTCCGCAAGCGACAGTGATGATGATAATGAATGATAAAAAGGTTACACGCATAATGTTGATGTGTAACTGATCTTGAGAAGTGATTCAATAGTTACTGAGTGAAATCCATAGCTCCGCCGTCATCGGATGCGGATGAACCGTCGGTCATATCCATTGATGCACCTGGCTTTTCTTCTGCTTTGTCGGATTGTGGTTCTTTCTTTGATGCAGCTGTAGCAGCAGCCGTAGCAGCAGCAGCTTCTCGTTCTTCCTCTTCCGGTGCACGAATGATGATAAATTCAACTCGGCGGTTTGCGTTTCTGCCTGCTACCGTTTTGTTATCTTCAATAGGTTTATCAGAACCGTAACCTTTTGTTTCGAGCCTGGCTGCAGCTATTCCGCTGGATACCAGATATTTTTTGACCGAATCGGCTCTTTTTTGTGACAGCTTCCTATTGTTTTCTTCGGAACCCTTGTTGTCGGTATGGCCTTCGATCATTACTTTGAGTTCCGGATTTCCCAACAATACAGAGCTGACGATATTTAGAATATCAAAAGATACGGCTCCCTTGATTTCATCAGAATTGGTCTTGAATTGAATCATCTCTTTCAATTCAATTTTATTCTTAGAAACCACCACTAACGGTTTGCCTTTGTCAGGGCAGCCGTCATCATCTTTGATTCCGTTTAGAACTTCCGGTTCATTGGGACAAAGATCCTTCATATCCGGAACGCCGTCTCCGTCATTATCATACTCCGGACAACCGTCTTCATCTTCGAAGCCGTCAATATCTTCGGGTTCTTCAGGACAGAAATCGTCAACATCCAAAATGCCGTCTCTGTCATTATCGGGCTCGGGACATCCGTCTTCATCTTCAAAACCGTCGAAATCCTCCGGCTCTTCAGGGCATTTATCATTCGGTTCAAGAATTCCGTCCTCATCATGATCAAGATCGGGACAACCGTCGTCATCCATAAAACCGTCAAGATCTTCGGGATCGTTCGGGCATGAATCGTACCCATCAAAAATTTTGTCACCGTCATTGTCAGGATCCGGGCAACCGTCTTCATCCTCAAAACCGTCAACGTCTTCGGCTTCGTTAGGACATTTATCGAATTCATTTGCAATACCGTCCATATCAAAGTCGTGCGGATTTAGATGTTCTTCTTTTTTGTCTTTCTTCTTTGAAGGAGTCCAGGCTGCGCCTGCCAATAATTGAAATTGAGGCACACCGACACCGCTCAAAATACCGCCGCCGCCGGCAAGGTAAAGAGTAGCATTGCCTATCGGAAATCTACCGCCTGCTTGCGCGATTAGAGAAACGCTTTCTGTATCCGTAAAGTTACTGCTTACAATGCTTTTATTACCGACTAACTCAGCTATCAATTCAACTTGCGGAATAACCGAGTATCCCACTGCTGCACCGAATTCTATTTGGTGTCCCAATTCGAGATTCAAGAACTCAACCTTTTTTCTCCAGTGCATGCCTGCATTTACTGCTGTTCTAAACGCCTTGTGTCGAAATCCTAAAAGCAGCCTAGGTGCTGTGCCGCTGATAAAGGTGTCTCCTCCATATCCGAAGGCACCGTCTGCGTTGTCTTCTTTTCCGTATCCTATCAGATTCCACAAAGGAATTCCTATGTACGCAGATGCTCCCAAAAACAGACCGTCTTTTTGCTCATCTCCTAAAATGCGAACTTTCAAATGAACTCTTATATCGCTGGGAGAAAAAATAGTGGAATACTCGTTTCCGGGTCTCATACCGGATGCTTCTGTTGTATTGTCGTATATTATTTGGAATCCCTGCCCCGTCTGCCAAACCGTTATCGGAACGGCAAGTCCAATTTGAAGACGTTTGACGAGGTTAAAAGAAGCCATTAAATTCAGAGTCATTAAGTTCTCAACAGCTTTAAGGCTTCCGTAGGTGTTTCCGTCCAAACTTGTTCTGGTCTGAGAGTCGCTGCAATCATCTCCTTTACAGTTAAAAATAGTCAGCGGATTTCTTCCGTACCAAAGCATGCCTCCAACGGACGGAGTCATATTGTCACCAAGTTCCGGTGATTCTATCTGAAAGAAGTTTAACGGACCTGGGGAAGGTTTAAATTGATGTATATTAAATGCAGTGTCACGCGGATCGTCTTGAGCGTATACACTCAATGAAAATGAGATAATCATCGCATGCAGCAATAACAACAGAATACCTATACACTGACGACTCATCTTTTTTTGAAACGCATTGTTTTGCATTGTACTCCCTGTATTTCCCTTGAAAGCCATAGAATGAAAGATTATTACACGCTCCCGTTTGTCGTTCAAATCCAAAAATTGAAATAGTTCAAAAATACTACCCCTAATTCAAAATCTTTATACTGTTTTTTATGGGTAGAGCAACATCAAATTCTATGATAGCTCAACATAGTATCAGTTCGGTAAAATCAGTATATTTTAGCAACTTCTAATTTTATTGAGTAAACTGTTTCTTGACAAAGTACAAAATAATTCTATTCAATACTGAACACCAAGTGAGATGAAGGAGTTTTCTTTCATCTCTTTTCTGGGAGGAAGAAAAAATGGCAAAAACTACAACTGCTTCCAAAACAACAAAAAAAACAAGCACAGCTACCGCTAAAGCTGCAGCTGCAAAACCTGAAACCAAAAAGACTCCCGCGGTTAAGGCTTCTGAACCCAAACCCTCGGCAGCAAAAGAATCGCCGGCCAAAGCAAAAACTTCTTTAAAATCGTCAAAAAAACCGGTTACCCATGAGGAAATCAGCACACGCGCTCGACAGATATGGGAAGAACTCGGATGCCCTCAAGGACAAGATGTGGAAATCTGGCATCGCGCTGAAAAAGAACTTCTTGGAAAATAGTATTTAAAAATCGACATCTTGAGAACAAGTATAATTGTCAAATAGATGCTGGGTTTATCCGTAACTTCTCAATAACTGCAGCAAAAACCAAAAAATAGCAGAAAGAAAAGCATTCGCCTCTTGAAAAGGGAGTTAGGGGATTTCGTCTGTAACCAGATGAAAGGTTTAGATAAAATTCTGCATCCCTCTTCAAAAGGGAAGTTTTTTAACCTTTAACTCAAACTTAGATCCCCCAATAAATCTCCATTGCCGGTCATTCTTAAGACGTTACGATTATTTACGCTTTTTCAATCCGCTAAATATAGATGATGGGAATATTCTACTTTTATGAAGTTTGGCGCAAACAGTAGATTATTGTTATGGAGATAATATTAGGATAGTTTGGCGACTTCGTTAGCTACGCTGTCACCTACTTCGGAAGTTGACATTCCCATTTTGCCTGCATCCATGCTCTTCATTTTTAACAAAGTCTTTTTCATGGCTTCTTCAACCATTTTTGCCGCAGAACTTTCACCTAAAATGTCGAGCATCATTTGTCCTGCACCGATGGCGGCGATGGGATTTATAACATTCATGTTCGTATACTTGGGAGCGCTTCCTCCGATAGGTTCGAACATGGATACACCGTCGGGATTAATGTTGCCGCCGGCTGCAACCCCCATTCCGCCTTGGGTAATGGCTCCGAGGTCGGTTATAATATCTCCGAACATATTTCCCGTAACGATAACATCAAACCATTCCGGATTCTTAATCATCCACATGCAGGTTGCATCAACGTGATAATAATCACGACGAATATCCGGGTAGTCAGCTTTTCCAATCTCATGGAAGGCGCGCTCCCACAAATCGTAAACATAGGTCAGCACATTGGTTTTGCCGCACAACGCCAAAGTATTTCTGACTGCGCGTTTCTTTGTGTAATCAAAAGCCCAGCGCAGACATCGCTCAACCTGAGAGCGGTTGTATACCATAGATTGAACTGCTACCTCGTCTTTTGTACCTTTTTGTGAAATACCGCCGATCCCGGTGTAAATACCGCCGGTGTTTTCACGGACAACTACATAGTCAATTTCTTTTGGTCCTTTATCCTTTAAAGGAGTGGGAACATTTTCGTACAACTTAACCGGACGGAGATTGATATATTGGTCCAGTTCGAATCTGAGTTTAAGAAGAATGCCTTTCTCTAAAATACCGGGTTTTACATCCGGATGGCCGATAGCTCCAAGAAAGATAGCATCAGATTTTCTCAATTCGTCCGGTGCCGATTCCGGAAGCACTTCTCCGGTTCGGAGATATCTGTCTCCTCCAAAATCGTATTCAGTAAAGTTCAAAGAGAAATTTTGGCGAGCCTCAACTGCTTTTAGAACTTTAATACCTTCACGAACCACTTCCGGTCCTGTACCGTCTCCTGGGAGAACTGCAATGTTGTAAGTTTTTTTCATATGTTACCTCTTTGCGATCATAACGCTGAGGTCTTTCATATTCCGATAACAGTTGAAATGGCAACCTCAAATAACTGTAAAAAGACAAAAAAAACCCTTCGGCCGTTTGCTCGAAGGGTTTTGAGCGGGACACGGGGATCGAACCCGCGACTTCCAGCTTGGGAAGCTAGCACTCTACCGCTGAGTTAGTCCCGCATTCATGGGAGATTAATTAATCAACAATTTATATTGAGTCAAGACGGGATTTTTTTAATCACATTTTTCCAATTTACAAAATACATTCCGAACGGCCCTTTTTGGGGGAATCGTTTTACAATCGGTATGCAATCGACTTCGCAAGCCAAAAGAAATTTGCACAGCGAAATAAGAGAAAAAAAGCAAAGCCCCATAAAAAAGTGCCACCATCCGTGTAAAAACAGGTATCCCAAATATGCTGTCGCTTCTGTACATATAAAGTTATCTACAGCCCAAGCTGAGTAGGCTAATATGCAGTAAATAATTGCATGCCATAGCAGTCTAAAACCGGAGCCTGACGATATCCCCGTCGGCCATGAGTTTCTAAGTATCCATACTGCAATTAGCAATCCGACAATGACGAACCATAGTAAATCAAAAACCAACCAGGCAACCCATGGATCTGAACTTGATTCACCCAGTACATGAACCGTTGCCGGATATAATGTAAATATGCAGGTAGAAACAGCCGAAACAATCCAAATCTTGTGAGCTGATTTGGGTTTGAGAATCATTGCTCTAACGCAAAGTGATCTTATCAGCAGAAGAACAATAAATGCTTGCAAAAAGCTTATAGCAACATCCATCATTCGATACATGCCGTTGGCCAGATTAAAATGATACATAGCGGCGAACAAACCCCAGCCGATGAGTAAACTGTCTGTTATTTGAAAAACAGCATGAGTTTTACGGGACAAAAACATAGAAAAAAGTCCAAGGGCAACACCGAACATAGAAAATGCAAGATTGACAGGTTCTGCAACAAAAGAATTACCTCCAAATACTTTTGATTCGCAGAAGCCTTTTGGCGGAATTTTTGCGCCGAAACAGTAGTAGGATAAAGGTTTTTCGGATGATTCTGATTTTTCCGAAACGGAATTGACAACGCATTCGGAGGTACAGCCTACGGCATTTAGAACTAGAAAGATACAAAACATAATGCTGTGAAACAATCTGTACATTTTTTTCATATTCAGTTTTTCTGCATAAAATTAAAGTTGTCTTTGCAAAACAGATCTCCTGTGCAATAGCCCAACTCCCTGTATGCTTCATATTGAATTTCGTCAAAAAACTGGTCTGCAATGGATTGCTGAGGAAAAGAGGGATGTGCTTTGAAATAGCTGATTACATCAGGAGGAAGACCGTTAATAATAGAAGGCTTAATGTAATAAAGAATGCCTTTTTCTTCATGATCGTAGTCAATTTCGCATACCGCGAAAGGTTTTTCTGATATTCCGGTAACAGGATCGGGTTCAAGTTTTGACAGGTCCAAACCTTTTATCTCAACACCGAAGTCTGCTCTTACCATTGCTATAACTCGTGCCAAATCGTGGTACGTTCTTGCGCTGTCGTTGCCTGCATCAACAACTACGATATGAGCGCATCTCCGTCTTATCATTTCGTACAGACCCAGCATGTCATAGTGACCTCCGTCGGTTAAATGAATTATTTTGCGTTTTTCATTTAAACCGAAGCCTAGAAGATCGGCAAACAGGCTTGAATACCAGGAAATATTTATTGTTATTATCCTATTCAAGAATATCTTAAAGCGCGAATTATAGTTTTTGGGGTTGAATGTCCAGTAGCCTAATCTGAGATTAAAAAGGGACATGATAAAACTTAGCGGCCTGGATCTAGTAATAGATGTATTTGTATCTACCGCTGCACTTGATATTGCCGTAGCTGTGGCCAGATTCATGGAGTTATTGAGATAGTCTTTGGTTTTAATCCATTGTGTGTGTTCTGAACCGCAGTATTCCGGACTAAAGATAAAACTTTCGCCGCTGCGTTCTTTTAAAACCGGATTGTTTGAATCTACGGTTTGTATAGTGGCGTTAATAATATGATAAGGAGCATCAGAATTTGTTTCAATATCAGATAAGTAGAAACTATCCGGCGAGATTTTTTTTCGGTCTTTGTTTTTAAAGAAACCCGGCATATAAGCGTCCATAATTCGATTTCTGTAGTAGCGATGCATGGATACATGGTTAATATCTGCTACTGCGGCCAAAATTAATGAAAAGACGAGAGCACCGAGAAGAAACGGGAGAAGTATATCTGTATTAACGGCAGTAAAATGATAGGCCCATAGGAACATGCTGTATAAAGTTAGGTAAAAGCCGACATTCAACAGTGTTGTGTTCCGGTTTTTTTGTTTTACTTTTTTATGGCCGCTCCAAATAGCAAAAACCAACCCGACAGCTCCCGGAACCGTTAATGCAATCATAGTCCATTCTTTATGTGTTTTAGTTAAGGTTGAGATAAAGTCATAGCAAATTGAAAGTGAGCCGCCTGCAAGAAGACAAACTCCGACAAACAGAATTATGCCGTTTGCATTGCGAAACCGCTCGTTCCAAAAAGCCTCTCTGATAGTGCGAAAACCGGTCAGAAGAGCAAATACAAAAATGCGTAAAACAAAAAAGGCGAGAACCGTAAGTCCCAAAGCAAACATTATACGAAAGCCGTCTGTTCCTCCAAGGTTTTCTTGAAGTCTGTTCGAAATCGAAAAAGCATCTGTCTGAATATGAATGCTAGACATAAAGTATACAAAAAGAAGAATTAAGGGCAGTATTACAGCTAAAGAAACCGCACTTCCGCCAAGAATAGCAGCGGCAAAAGACCAATAATCAATTCCTCCTCCGGGGGCCAGATAGTTGCTGTGAGTTCTTAAATGATTAACGATGTCTCCTCCTGCAACTGTTTTATGATCCTTCCTGGATGATCCGAACGGATATTTAATTCCCATAGCTCGACACCAAGTATAGCAAGCTCCTATATAGCTTCCTCCCGAAACAGTGGACAAATAGTCTACAAACCGAAGCCTGTCATGCTTTTGCAAAGCCTGAATAAAACCTAAACCGAAAACTGCCGAACGAATACCGCCGCCTGAAAGACATAGCGCTGTTCGAGCTTTTGCATCGTTAGGAGGTATATCCGCAGATTCTCTTCTTTTAGCAATACGCAATCCTTCAATATAATAGACCGATCCGTTTATGAAATTAGTTTTTTCGCTTATACAATCGACGGAGACAGAAGTCGTTTTTGTCATTGCACCTACCGTTTCAAAAATCAAAGATAAGTATTATAGGAATTTGAATCAAATAAACAATAGCATTCATCGGTAAGTTTGCCGACATTAAACCAATCTATATTTTAACAAAATGCAGGATTTGTAGAAATGCTTTAGAAAAAAGTTGTTAATCAAAATGAATCAATGGCAGTCAACTCGTTTATATTGTGCGGACAAAGCAATCCGTCTTGATCTTCCAGTGAGATAAAATCTCTTAGATAAACATCGAAAATAGAATCTCCGACTTGCATTGGAATACGATTTGTTAACGGTCTGACCGTTTTTTCGTATAGCGTTTCACGATATTCCTTTCGAAGATTTCTTAGGCTTGCGGCAATTTCTCCTTCGATCAATACAGATTGTGTTGCATTGTTATGACTATTAACACATTCACCGATTGCCGATGCACTTGGGTCAAAACCGTTAGGAGGTGTTTGCGGGACTTCCTCCTTAAGGTAGACAGACCAATATCCATCGCAAACGTTGACATGAGGCAGGGATATAACCCTAAGCGATCCCAAAAGAGGTTTACCTTTTTTTACCAATTCTTGAGCTATTTGTTTTGCCGATTGAGTCATATCTTTCGGTTCGCTAAAAGACGGACACCCGCAATAACAAGAAAAAGCTCCGTTTTTGTCATAAAGAATTGCGTTTGAACAATCAGATGCATCATTGAGATAATCATTTCCAAAATGCTCGATGAATCTATTTAATTTAATACTCTCTGCAATGTCGGCGGCCTCATCTTGAGATAGCAAGCCTGTTCGAATATCCGCCAAACCGCCAAATGCCTTTTCTCCGTCCGTACCGTCAAAGGCAAAATAGCGACAACTGTCATCTATTACAAAAAATATATTGCCGTTCTCTTCAAATAAGGTGTTTCCTGCGCCTCCTTCGTAAGTTCCTCCGTAGTATTGAAACCCAAGCCACAAGTCACCTGTTCCTGAACAATATTGGAATTGTTCTGAATCATAGTTGTTTGTAACAACATTCTCTTCACTACAAGAAGACAATATAAAACTGATTGTCATTAAGCATATTGGAGATACATAAACACAAGGCGATGATTGTTTTTTCATTTGCTGTCTCCTTATAGCTATCGAACAAAAGACTGTGTCCATTGCGGGCGGTTTTCTTGACCGTTTTTAAGCATTTCTTTCCATTCCTCGTCATTGAGACGTGTAAAGTTTTCGGTAACTATTTCGTGGTAGCTTAAAACCGGTCCGACGTAGGCGCGATTTTGGCAGTCAGTGGAAACGGCAAGTACCATAAGGTTCGGATTTCCGGCTCCTACATGAAGAATTTGTTTTAGCTGAGAAGCGGTGTGTATGTCCGCGATTACGGGTTCAAAAATTTCCATGTTGTCTTCTGAATATTTGTAGATGATATCGGAATACCAACCGGAGTAGGGAGGCGCGCCGCATTCTGTTGATTCAAAAATTAGCTGATTCATAAAATCTAGTTGAACTTCATTGAGCCTAACTCCCTCAACTTCTGCATCAGCGATGTCTTTTAGCATAAGAGCGACCTCGGCCAATCGACTAAAATAATGTTTGAGGGAGTTGCCGTAGAAATAGAATCCGTCTGCTTCTTCATTAATATTATCAATACCCAATGCGTTTAGAGCGGCATCGACTGTTTCGGCCATGTCGGCAATTTGTTCAAAGAAATCCGGATAGGCTTCAACCCAAGCGTCAGGATATTCGCATGATACCATGCCGTACGAAGGTTTTGCATAAAGAAGCGTATCATGGCGAAGGTGAGCCCAGCTGCCGAGCTGGGTTTGAAGCATTCGATGCTGCCAGGCTTGGGTTCGCATTACTTCGGGATACTTGTTTTCGGTTACATCTTGATTGAGAGTCATCAGGGCGGACAACCAACCGTTGTAAAAGTTTGAAGACCAAAAATCCTCATCGTATCCGCTTATCAAGTAATCAAGAGCAGCCAGATTTGCGTGATAATTATAGGTATCCAATTCCTCGGAAAGGAGCGGCACTGTTTCGCGATTACCCAATACAAACCAAGTGTCAAGCGGAGAGGGCATATGACGATCAGGATTTTTGACTCGGTCATATACCACATTTGTAAACACATATGAATCTACGACAAAACGTTGGCCCATGAAATGAAATGCCGGAGGAATAGGTGTGAATTTGCCGTTTTCCAGAGTTGTATCGGCGCTCATAATTGTTGAATTAATTTTCTGAGCGGCAGCTCCTGATTTAATCGCAGTATCAACAAAGGCGTTTAGAAGTTCTGTGTCATCGAGAGATTGTAAAGAGCTTATTCCGACAGTGCTTGCGACCTCACGCAACGCAAAGATATTCATAGAATCCGAAACACCTACCAAGGCTGTGATGACATTGTCTATTCGCATATATTCACCTTCTGCATTGCCCAATCGAACAAGATCGGAAAGCAGGTAGGCTAATCGAGCATGTCTGGAGTATTTGGAAAAATTTAGACCTGTGCGCTGAGTCCACATCATGGCCTTAAAATATCGTTTAAGCAGCTCACTGTCGGTATAGTGACCTCGCGGTTTGAATTGACTGAAGTCTTCTGTGCGCAATTCTCCGAAAACGGATGTTTCTTCAGACTGTTCTTCTTCAATGTGTTGAAGATAAGCGTTGACGGTGGGACTTTGACCTCTGGGACAAGTTAGTTTTTCATTCTTTAATAAGGATTCAGCTGTGCAAATCCATACCGCAGCATCATCTAGGCTTTGCTTTGCGGCTTCGCTTTGAGCATTTTGTGCAGCAATCGAAATAGCGCCTTTCATTTTGTTAAGCAATGCTTCTAGATCTTTTGACAATACCCATGTTTCCAGGTCAGCTAACATTCGATCAAAAGATAGATGAAGGGCGTCCAGCATGGCATCCGCCGAAAAATAGACGGGTAGATCACGTTTATAAATATCTATGAAACCCTGTAAAAAGGTATCGTATTTATGATCTTGCAGAATTACAAAACCTTTTGATTCAAAAGTGTCAAGAGTATTGCCTTGAAGAGGATACTCTTTAGTAATTAAATCGAGGTTTTTTGCCAGGGTCGGATTGACTGCCAAAGTTTCCTGATAGGTTGTTTGGGGACCATAGTTATCCTTAAACTCGGATAGAGTCATGGTTTTGAACTTGGCAAAGGCAGTTTGAAAATCCGCAATTTGGGTTAGTTGCTCCTCAGAATATATAGCTTGACCGGATATGTTTGGGGTTAAGTCCGGGATTTCGACATCCTTTGTTAAGTCAGCAATCTGTTCTTCCTGGTCACAATTGGTTACAAAACAGCAAACAACAATGAACATTCCGATAAAATGTCTTTTTTTCATAGTTTAATTCCTCCCTAAAAGTTCTCTTAAAAGACTGCGCTGTAAAATATGAGCAAGATTAGTGCCGGAATTCTAGAGCTTGTGGGAATGTCAATTAATGCTTTGTTTATGCTATGTTAGAAGAATAACCACTTAAGTATAATGTAAAAGCTGTGCAGTTTTCTAAACACTACTGAAATATATTTTTACATTTTTCAAGACAGAATAACCGACCTACTTCTCTAATCGAATACGGATCTTGTCGAAACGGCGGTTAGAGTGACAAGGTCGCAGGAGGATTTTGGAGCAGTTTTATTTAAAAGGTCATTCCGGCTGACAGTCCGGCTGAATTTGAGGTTGCGTAGAAATGTGCTGATAAACTATTTATTCCGGCAGTGTTTTGTGAAGAGTGATATTTCTTGTCTACTTTTTCTACAATTTTCGTTTTTTGGGAGCTAATCGTTAAGAATGCAGACCCTGTGCCGATAAGGCCCAAGCCGGCGATGTCCAGTAATACAGCTCCTGCGAGAAATCCCTTCTTGTTCGTATCACCTGCATAGAGCATATGCATTGCCAAGCCACCTGCAAAACCGGTTATTCCGAATGCCATTGATAAGACGCCGAAGTTCTGTGTTCGCTTGAAAGAGTTTTTTAGATAGTCTGAAAAGCTTCCGTCCCAGGTTCCGAATTCTATCTCTGCTTTGTACATAGATAAGGTTTTTGATATATCATATTTTCCGAGTTGCTTTTTCAGAGCTGCATAATAGCCTTCTGAATCAAAAGCAGGTTTCTTTGGCGGAGCGTATTCCGGAATACAGCTTAAGCCGTTTACGTTGTCGGGAACAAAACCTGCAAAACAAGCGCAGGTCGGTTCTCCTCCTTTTATTACGCATTTACCTCTGTCTGAGCAGGTTACCGAATCGCAAACATTTTCTTCCGCTGAAAAAGCAGGACTTGTTTCATCAGCGGCAGTCTCATCCGGAGGAGGAGGAGGAGGAGGAAGATAGACAGTGCTTTCGTCGTAATCTACATCTTTCTCTTCTTCCGGATTAGGTTCCGCCCAGTCAGGGCCCGCATTAGTTGTGTTTTGTTGAGATTTTACCCACTGAGGTGATTGAGAATCATCCGCGCTCTTGTCCGAAGTTTTTTCATATGGGTTTTGCTCAATGCTTTCCGGAGCCGATTCCGATTCAGCATCGCCGTCGGCCTCGGTTTTGTTATTTGTGTTTCCCTTTGGAGCAGTTTGTGCAGTTGCAATTGCAGAAAACGATAAAAATAATAAGGTCAAAACAAACAATAAATTTGATTTCATAATATCCCCCTCATTCCTCAGGGCGGCGCGTTTATACTTAATTTCTTAAAAGGGAGGAAGTATTTTTAACAATAAGAATGGATGGAAAATATCGCAGATGTTATTATGTACAACATTAAAGTAATATATGGACTAAATTCCCCCGCCGTAGTCGAAGAGACCGAATAGGTATTCAATGGCGGCTGATTCATTTCTGCCTTCTACTGTTATGTCAAGCTCACTTCCCTTTGCTGCATCAAGCATTAAGAGCTGCAATACAGAATCTCCGCTTGCTTTAAGGCAATCTTTTGAGGTGCAGCCGTTTTCTTTGTGACAGCCCTTGCATATAGAAATGTTCACATTGTATTTTTTTGCGGTTTGCGCCACTTCAGCTGCAACTCTAAGGTGGAGGCCCAGAGGGTTTTGAACTTTAATTCTATGTGTTTTCATGCTGCTTGCCTTCTCTTACCCTTGGACTTTGATAGATCTATGTTAAAGCTATAGCCTCATCTAATGCACCGATGATATCGTCGATATGTTCTAAACCTATAGAAAGGCGAATAAGGTCAGGCGTCAATCCGCCTGCTTTCATTTGCTCTTCTGTCAATTGAGAATGAGATGTACTTGCCGGATGCAGAATAAGGCTTTTGGCATCTCCTACATTTGCCAAATGGGAAAACAGTTTTATTGAGTCAATTAGCTTAATTGCCGCTGATGCACCGCCTTTTAATCCAAAGACAGTCATGCCGCCGAAACCGTTCTTGAGGTATTTTTCGGCTGTTTTATATGATGGATCATCGGGCAATCCTGGATATCTTACCCATGCAACCTTGGGATGCTCTTTTAAATATTTTGCAGTTTTAAGAGCATTTTCTGAATGTTTGGCCATTCTTAAAGGTAGAGTTTCTAAACCTTGTAAGAACATCCAAGAATTGTCAGGTGAAATGGCTGCGCCGAGATTTCTAAGAGGAACGGTTCTTACTCTCAGAGCGTAGGCTATCGGAGCCAGAGGTTTTGGAAGATCATAGGCCCATCTCAATCCGTGATAGTTAGAATCGGGTTCGGTAAATAATTTATGTTTTCCGCTTTTCCAATCAAATTTTCCCGAATCCACAATAATTCCTCCTATTCCAGTCCCGTGTCCTCCTATCCATTTTGTAAGGGAGTTTACAACGATGTCAGCACCGAAATCGATGGTTTTTAACAGATACGGAGTTGTAAAGGTTCCGTCTACAATTAGCGGCAAATTGTGTTTGTGCGCTATGTCAGCTACTGCTTTAATATCTGTTACGTCCAAAACCGGATTCCCGACGGTTTCTACAAACAAAGCGCGTGTTTTGTCATTGATTGCTTTTTCAAAGTTTGCAGGATTGCTCTCATTGACAAATCTTGTAGTTATTCCGAGTTTTGGAAGTATCGAATCAAATTGAGTATAAGTTCCTCTATATAGATTTGAAGCTGACACAATTTCATCGCCTGCTTCTGCTAATGTAATTATGGCGTAGAATATGGCAGATGTCCCGGATGCTACCGCTACGGCCGCAGCGCCGTTTTCAAGAGCCGCAACACGCTGCTCCAAAACATCTGTAGTCGGATTCATAAGCCTTGTATAAATATTGCCCAATTCTTTTAGCGCAAATAAATTTGCGGCATGCTCAGTGTTTTTAAACACATATGATGATGTTCGATAAACGGGCACTCCTCTTGAAAGAGTTGAGGAATCGGGCACTTGGCCGGCGTGTAAAGCCAGTGTTTCAAAACGGTACGGTTTGTTCGACATAATGATTTTCCTTATTTACAACATAGTAACACTTATTAAATGTGCTCAAATAGCACGGTGCTTAAATATCTTTCTCCGGAGTCCGGAATGACAACCACAATTAGTTTTCCTTTGTTATCAGGGTTTTTGGCTGCTCTTATAGCAGCCGCTGTTGCGGCACCTCCTGAAATACCGGAGGTTATACCTTCGTCAACATGAAGTCTTCGAGCGTACTCAACTGCTTCTTCGTTGGAAACCGTATAAACATCGTCTACCAATGAGAGATCGAGAACTTGAGGTTTGAAGCCGGCACCGATTCCCTGGATTTTGTGAGGCGCAGGTTTCGGCTCTTCTCCTTTTCTTATTGAGGTAAGAATAGCGGATGATTCAGGTTCAACTGCAATAGAATAAATGGGTTTGCCTTTTTCTTTCTTTATGTAGCGACTTACTCCGGTAATGGTTCCGCCTGTCCCGACTCCCGAAACTAAAATGTCTATTGCGCCGTCGGTGTCGTTCCAGATTTCGGGTCCGGTGGTTTTAAAATGAATGTCCGGATTGGACGGATTATTAAACTGCTGAGGTACAAAAAATCTAGACGGATCGCTTGCTGCAAGTTCTTCTGCTTTTGCGATAGCTCCCTTCATTCCTTTAGCACCCTCTGTCAATACAAGTTCTGCTCCAAAAGCTGCCAACATTCGTCTTCGTTCGATCGACATGGTTTCAGGCATGGTGAGTTTTAGCGGATATCCCTTTGCCGCGCAGACATAAGCCAATGCTATACCTGTATTTCCTGATGTGGGTTCTATTACAGTTACGTTTTTGGAGCCCGGTTTGAGAATGCCTTTTTGTTCTGCATCCCATATCATTGCAGCCCCAATACGGCATTTGACGGAATAAGCCGGATTTCGGCCTTCTATTTTAGCAACCACAGTTGCTCCGATACCTTGGGTTAAGCGATTTAACCGAATTAAAGGTGTATTTCCTATACTAAGACTATTGTTTTCAAATATCCTTGCCATGATATTTCCCTTTTTTAACAGCACGTTTCATTATGTTTTAGCACACCTCAATGTTGCTGAGTGCTGTTTAGCACATAAAGTTAACAAAGTAAAGTTGGATGCTTGACAAAATGCCGTAAGACGAAAAATTTTTCCCTTTATAATCAGCTGAGGTTTTTGTTTGTATTTCCGAAATTAAACAGCTTCATGTCGGTAGAAATGGAACAAATTCATGCTATAAATAATAATTGTTCCGATTTTTGGAACATGGACTGTAAAGTTAGCTTGACAGGAAGGCGATACAAATTTAGTTTGCTCGATTCGTAAACCTTGGATCTTTGGTACGGAAAGGTTGAAAGATGAAGCTGAAAGAAGCCGAGAAATTTAAAAAGATGTTGCTGCTAAAGCGGGAGCGTCTATTGGCCAATGCCCAACAAACTTTGGAAACGGATATGACCCTCGATTCAGCCGACTTGCCGGATGAAATGGATCTCGCAGCTAGTGAGTATTTGCAGTCCTTTCAGTTTCGTCTTCGAGGTCGCGAGCGATCTTTTTTGTCAAAGATAGATCAGGCGCTTGTAAAAATAGAAGACGGAACTTTTGGAATATGTGAAGACTGCGGTGAACCTATTCAGCCCAAGCGACTTGAGGCCAGGCCGGAGACTTCTTTGTGTATCAAATGCAAAGAGGAGCAGGAAAGAGAAGAACAACAGTTCGGGGAATGAACCTTGAACTTTTTTTTATTCCAGTGCTTTAAGTCGATGAATCATATCTTTTGAAAAAATCGTCGGTAATTGCGTTTTTTTTAGAAGATTCATTTTGATACGTAAAATCTAATTTTCTTGGTAATTAATAAAAACGACATTAAATGGAGAAACTATTTATGAAAGTTAAAAACACTGTTCTTTGCTTGATCTTTTTTTTAACTATTCTTGCCTGTAATGAGTCTTTTAAAGATGAAACTCAATCAGACGGCGGAGACAGCTCTGATATTGAGAGTGATGACGACAGCGATAATGTTGACTTCAACGACGAATCAGTGCCGGGAGACTATCATTACAAGGTCGATCAATTTGGATATTTGCCGCAAGCACCGAAACTTGCGATAATATCACAGGCACAAAAAGGGCAGTTTTCACCGGATGATTTTGAACCGGGTTCTGAAATCGAAGTTCGCACCTGGCCGGAGAATGAAGCAGTTTATTCCGGTACAATTGAAGCATGGAACAACGGAAGAGAAGATGCTATTCATGGAGATATCGGTTGGGTATTTGATTTTAGCGAAGTAACAGAACCTGGAAGCTATCGTCTTTATGATGTTGAGAAAGAATTGTATTCTCATCTTTTTAGAATCAGTGATGATGTATATAGAATCGTTTTGATTCAAGCTGTTAGAACCTATTTCTATCAAAGGGAAGCCTTTGTAAAAGAAGAGCCTTATGCGGATGTAAGGTGGGCTGACGCTGCAAGCTTCTTAAATGACAAAAATGCTCGCAATGTATTTGATAGAAGCAATGCCGATTCGGAGAGAGATGTTTCCGGCGGATGGATGGATGCCGGTGATTATAACAAATACATAACCTTTCTAGACGGGGTGGTTCATCTTTTGCTCATGTCATATCAACAGCGACCGGATGTATGGGTTGAGGATCACAATATTCCTGAATCTGGAAACGATATCCCTGATCTGTTGGATGAAATAAATTTTGAAATTGAATGGATGAAGAAAATGCAGGATGAGGACGGCGGTGTTTTTATTAAAGCCGGCGACGCCGACTACAATTCTGCCAGTCCTCCTTCTACGCATAATTTTCCTCGATACTATGGAATGAAGTGCTCGTCTTCTTCTATAAGTTTGGCAGCTATTTTTGCACACACTGCTTTTATATTTCGCGATATTGACGGACTAAAAGATCAGGCCGAAGAGATAATTCCTATGGCCGAAGCTGCATGGGAATGGTTTCAAAATAATCCCAAAAGTGATGCCTGTGATAACGGCGAAATCAAATCAGGAGATGCGGACCGCACCTTAGTGGAACAAGAACAACAGGCCGCACGTGCAGCGATGTGGCTTTGGGCTGTAACAGGCAAAGATGCTTACCACGATTATTTCAAAGACAATTATCAGACTTTTGAAAAGATTTCTACAAGTTGGTGGGGACCGTACAATCTTCAGGATGAGGATGCACTTTTGTTTTATACTTCTTTGCCCAAAGCCGATCCTGCTGTTGCCTCGGCAATAGTGTCGAGCAAGAAGAGCGGTGCTGCTGATGCATCATTTTACGGTTGGAATTTAAATTCAGATCTATACATGTCCTCCATGCCGGACTGGTCCTTTCATTGGGGACACGTCACGCCAAGAGCGGTCAAGGGAAGCATGAATATGAATATGGTTGAATACCAATTGAACACACAGAATGATGAAGCTTATCAACGTCGTGCTTTGGAAACCCTGCACTGGTTTCACGGTCGCAACGCTTTGGGCAAAGTAATGTTGAGCAACATGTACGAATTCGGTGCCGAAGACTCAGTAAACGAGTTTTATCACAGTTGGTTTAGTGACGGCAGCAAATGGGATTCGGTTTTAACGGACATCGGTCCGGCGCCGGGTTATTTGGTAGGAGGACCTAATAAGGATTATACAGGAACAACCGCTCCGCCTGCAAACGAGCCTCCCTCGAAATCATATATTGACTACAATGCAGGATGGCCTGATTCTTCATGGGAAATCACCGAAAACGCTATATACTACCAAGCAGCTTACCTACGTCTTCTCGCCTATTTTGTATCTTCCGGTCGATAGTTTCAAACCCGTCGTTCAACCGGCAAATAAAGATAATTTTATTTTGTAAACAATTCATCATTTTCTGTTTGTAATAATTTGATATTTGAGTAATCGTTATCTTAATAAACAATCTTTTAAGTATTGAGAGGTACAAGGCATGAACAGAAAAACGTTGGCAATTATTTTTGTGCTGGTTTTAACTATGGGATGTTCCGGTTATACAAAAAAGCCTGCACCGATTGTAAAGTACAATCAAATGGATGTTCTTAAAGGAGCTGTAATTACCGCGCTGATAGGAAGAGGATATGAAATAGGATCTATTTCAAGCGAGGGTATTGCGACGAAAATGAGAACCGCCGGAGATCGAGGCGAAGTGCAATGGGATATTGTTGTTAAGCCGATGCCTGACGGTGCGCTGATAGATACCACAGCTATAGACAAGGAAACAGGTAAGGTTCACAAAAAGGTTGCAAATTGGATGGTTGACTTAAAAGCGCATGTAGAAAAAGCTTTGCGACGTGCTCCGGATGATCTGATTAAAGTGGGTCAAAATTTTGAAACAATAAAAGTTACAGTGAGTAATGCTCTTCCTACATCGCCGTGCACTCCGGTAGGTACTGTCAGCGCATCGGCTCCGGGCATTACTGCTGCCCAAGGAATTGATGCAGCAAGGAAGCTTCTGGAAATAGAGGGACTCATAAAAGGGGCAAATTTCGTGGTAATAGAAACCAATAATGTTCAGCCTATGGGTTTTACTTTGGGATACACCTTAACCGGAACCGCCTATCAATGTACGGTTGCTGTCGAGACTTCGGCAGAGCCGCAAACCAATAACGAAATCTAAACCTTTCATCTGTTTATTGACGAAATCTCCCAGCACTCTTTTCAACAGGGAAATCTTTTCTTCCTGCTTTTTTGGGGAAGTTTTTGAGAAGTTAAGAATTGTTTCTCTAGCGTCCTAAAATTGTTACAGCGGCAACACTTCGATAGGGATATCCTCCCAGATTTAGCGCCAAGCCCAGTTTTGATGACGGAATTTGGCAATGGGAGGCTCTACCCATGAGTTGTAAATAGATTTCGTAGAGCATTCGAAGTCCGGAGGCTCCTATAGGATGTCCGAAACACTTTAATCCGCCGTCAGTTTGACAGGGCAGGGCACCGTCTCTATTATATTTGCCTTCTAGAGCATCTTTCCAGCCCTGTCCTTTGGCGGAGAATCCTAAATCTTCATAATTAACTATTTCGGTAATGCTAAAGCTGTCGTGAAGTTGAGCTATGCTTAGCTCTTTGATCGGGTCGATAATGTCGGCTTCGGCATAGGCCCTTTTGGCAGCAGCGGCGGCAGGGGGCATGCAATCGTAGTCCCATTGATCGTAACCGTACTCCTCCCCGTTACTGCTTGATGTTTGGAGAGCTTTAACTGTTACGGGTTTAGCTATACCGATTTCTTTTGCTCGTTTTACTGTGGTTACCAGAGCAGCAGCAGCTCCGTCGCTGACCCCGCAGCAATCGTATAAACTTAGAGGATAAGCCACATATGGAGCGCAAAGGGCTTTTTCTCGATCAATGGGATTGCGAAGATGAGCCTTCTCATTGCGTGCTGCGTTTTGGTGGCTTTTAACAGATACTTCTACCATCGCACGTTTTAGTTCTGAAATAGGTATCTTCCATTTGGCGCTGTAACCTATTGCCAGTTGTGCGAAAGTGCCTACTGCTGTTACTCTCGGTCTGTACAGCCAATCCAAGCTGCCTAGATTTGACCCCCATGTCGGCAGTCCTCCGTAACCGACATCCTTGAGTTTTTCAACACCTATGCAAAGAGCAATATCCGATGCGTTTGATGCAACAGCATATACGGCTGTTCTAAACGCCTCAGCAGCCGACGCGCATAGATTTTCAACTCTGGTGACCGGCACATTGTCCAGCCGAAGTGCTGTTGCCAAACAAATCCCTGTTTTTCCCGCATGAAGTTCGGGCATTCCGGTTCCGAGCCAGGCTGAATCTATCTTAGAGGTCTCAATGTTTGCATCAGCAATGCATTCTAAAAAAGCATCTACCATAAGATCTTCTGCGCTCTTATCCCAATGTTCTGCAAATTTAGTGCAGCCCATTCCTATTACGGCTACTTTGTCTTTAATGCTTTCAGTCATGAAATTGTCCCTCGGCCGATTCTTATGGGGGCAGCTTTCCAGAAGTATGACACAAATCCTCTTGTTTCATCAGAATGTCTAATTCTAAAAGCCATTCGTACCTTGGTTTTGACTTGCAGTTCATCTAAGTTGCAATCACAAAACTCAATCGGCATGCGGCCGCCGCCGTCAAACTGAATAAGACCGTACATTGCAGGAGGAGTGTTCGACGGTATAAGGTAGTCTGCTGTATAAGTAATTATTTGAGCTTCTAGATTTGCAAAGGAATAATCTATTTGAGTGTCGATGCTTTTGCACTTGGGATTGACACACACTCGGCTTTTGGGAAATTGAGGAGTGTCGCAAACTTTACACTTTCCTCCTACAAGACCCAAAAGCATATCTCTTTCGCGATAAAGTACAGACAATGCAGTTTTGGTTTCTGTTTCTCCTCTTATTCCTCTGTCAAATTTTATTATTCCTCTATTCGCCAAAAACTGAGTGTAGGAACATAAAGTATTGCGGTCTGCCAAAGCGGTTTGAAGGGAGTTTTTACAACAAGCATGTGTTATGAGTTCGGTTGTTCTAAAGGCAACGGCATCGCAACCGCTTCCAATTCCAACGCAGATTATAGTTTGTCCAGGGGAGGCATTTGTCAAAGCGCTTGTTAGAAGAATAAAGGGATGAGCTGTACCTGTATCTCCTACTGTATCAATCAGCGGATCAACGATTTTGTTAGAAGGAACTCCAAGTTCGGTAACAATTTTTTTGTGAACTGCCCATGAAGGAACGGGGATTACCATTGTGTTCACTTCATCAATTGTAATGTTCAGCTTTTGCATCAGAGTAGATATTGTTTTGCATACAATAGGAACAAAACCGACATCTGATGCCCAACGAGGCTCCCATTTGTAGTCAAAACTGGAATCGTTTTTTCGATAGTGAGCAGGAAAATCAACAGAGATTGAACAAGAACCCAAATACTCTACCAGAACATTCTCTTTTCCCAAAAGAAAAGCTGCTGCTCCGTCGCCGTAAAGAAGCTCTTCGGGACTGCCGGGAGGAGCCGGTCTATAATCAGAAGCTGTTACGAGAGCAGTTTGCAAGTCATTTGCCTTGATAGCGCTGATAGAAGATAACATCGCTGAGATAGCGGACCTTAAAGTTCCGGTATAGTCAGCAGTAAAAAGGCTATCTTTGAGACCGACGGCGGTTTTCACAATTGCGGCGTTTAAACGATCGGCAAAGGGCAGGGTAACTGAAGCAAGACATAGTGAATCTACAGTCTCTTTAGATATTATATTTGAATTCTTTAAACACTTTTCTGCTGCTTCTACTGCCATTGTTAAGGCGTCTTCATCTGCACCGCACACTGAGCGTTCGCCTTTTGAAAGATGTAAAACATCTATAGAGCTGCCGTTAAAAGCATCTAACGCATTCTGTCTAGAAAACCTGTTTCTCGGGAGATAAACTCCCCAAGAAGTAATTCCAATCAAGATTGCTCCTTAGTTTTAGAACTCGTTTGGTTTTGTAATTATATGCTTTATCGCCATATCAAAAAAGTTGTTAGAAGAAGCCGGATTGATCAACACCGCTGTATCCGCACCCCGTCCTGTACCGGCAACACAAATAATATCTTTATCTGTTTGTATCAAGCCTGCATCCGAAACCATGGCAGCCATTTCAACGCAAACTTTCATTCCTTGACCGAACATTCTTAGCACAGATGCAACAATATCTTCATCGCTGATACCGAACTTGCGTTTAAACGCAGAACCTAAGCCTCTAAGAACCATAGTTCCGGTTAGAATCTTGGCATTCAAATGCTCTATTTGAGAACGATTTTCTATTGTTAATTCTGTTGTTCCGGAAATGCTAAATCCGGCATTATGAGTCACTACAATAACCGGTATTTGTTTTTCTAAACCTATTTGAGCTGCCTTTAAACCGGTGTTTCCAAAGGTCGAAGCAACCACAACGACCGGTTTCCCATGGGATTCAGAGAATTGAAAGGCAATTTGTAGTGTTTCGTCTGTATTTTGCTCACCTGGCTTTAGTGTGTTCATTTAAGTTACCTCTAGACATGACAATAACACGTTAACAGGCAAAAACAAACCAGGCTGATTGTATGATTGCTATGCAATGCATATGGGATATATTTTCTTCCCAGTCAGCTTTTGAAAAGAAAAAAACTCTATTTATAATAAAATCACATAATACTCTTTAGATAATTCTTTTTTGAGCGATATCCCACTTAGGCGTTTTGGTGCGTAATGATGATCAGGAGAGTACCATGCAACAATGGAATCGTATTTTAATTGTAGACGATGAACAGGACTCTATAAGGCTTTTAGAACGCTTTTTAAAAGACAAATATACCTTACGAAGTGCCAGAAACGGTGAAGAAGCCTTGTCGATAATACCGGAATTTCGTCCCGACATGATTCTTTTGGATATAAATATGCCGGGTATGGACGGGTATGAGACTTGTCGTCGTGTCAGACAGGATCCTGCCTATTGTTTGGTAAAAATTCTGTTGGTATCCGGATACTCTCGATTGGAAGAACGTTTAAAAGGCTATGAAGTGGGTGCGGATGATTATGTGTCAAAGCCTTTTGACAACGCCGAATTCAAGGCAAAAATAGATGTGTTTATGAAGCTTAAGCGTATTGAGGAAGTAGAAGGCATTAAGAGCAATCTTCTATCGCTATTTGCTCATGAAACTCGTACGCCGTTAGCGGCGATTATAGGGGTTTCAGAACTCATGACTATGGATACTGCATCTCCTGCGCATATCCAAGCCCAAGCTGACATGATTTATCGAAGTGCTATGGACCTAAATCGTTTTGTCGAAAAAGCTGCGCTTTTAAGCAATCTAAAAAGCGGAATGAACTTGCAATATGTGGACGGCTCCATAGCTGTTCATTTAAAGAGAGCTGTCGCAAAACTTGAAGCATCGGCAAAGCAAAAAGATATCAGTCTTAAGGTTAAATGCGAACCGGATTTGGAACTGTCAGCGGATTGGAATATCTTAGGAGAAGTAATCGGCTACATTCTGGATAATGCTGTTAAGTATTCTAATAGGGGAGGAACGGTAGAAGCCAGGGCGGCAGCGGATGACGGAATGTGCACAATAGAAATAGAAGATCAGGGTAAAGGAATTGAACCGCAATGGATAGAAGAAATCTTTAATGAATTCTCTATTCAGGATTTGGTACATCATCAACAAGGACAGGGAATAAGTTTAGCTATTGCCAAACAAATTATTAAAATGCATTCCGGAGAAATACAGGTCAACAGCAAACCCAATGAGGGTTCGGTATTTACCGTTCGTCTACCGATATCAGGTCCTTCATCTGAGGAAAATGCTGCATCTTGAGTAGGAGTCGGCCCCGTCTGAGAAGGGGATCGAGGATTACGGACTTTGCCCGCCGTCGCGCTGCGCGCTATGGCGAGGTTTTAGATCGTCGAAGTCGATGATCTCGCCGAAGCCTTGGCGGAGGCGGACCCGTCCGGTTTCAGATTACCTTCAACCCCCAACGAGATTACCTTCAACCCCCAACGCAGATCGGCCCGATTAACCATTGAAGATCAAAGATCTCGCCGTAGCCCAAAGGGCGGAGGCGGACCCGTCTGAGAAGGGAGATTACCTTCAACCCCCAACGCAGATCGGCCCGATTAACCATTGAAGATCAAA